>JAAYJR010000566.1 GCA_012522835.1 Bacteroidales bacterium | reverse complement strand
CGGTTTTTCCTATCATTTCTGCAAGGTTTTTCCCGAATTTACCCAAAACCTTGCAAATTGACAAATTATGTTTTCAATATATATTGCTAATTATCAACAGTATAGGCCGTTTTTAAGGGCCGACTAATTAAGATTGGAGGAGAAGGCAGAAGCACAGCAACTACCGTCCTTTCATTTGAAACTATTACTCAATTACAAGAATTCAAAGAAGAATCGGAGAAACAGAAACTACTTAGTTTCACAGATAATCGACAGGATGCTTCCCTGCAGGCAGGTCATTTCAATGATTTTGTGAAGGTTGGCCAGTTAAGGGCTGCTATTGCTAAAGCTTTGGATATTAATGAATCTCTCGACTATTCAAATATAGCAGAGAAAATTTTCGAAAGTCTTGCTATTCCTCAGAAAGAGTATGCCAAAAATCCGGCAAAAATTCCCGGGCTCAAAAAGGAAAACGAAGATACCTTCAAAGATTTAATTATGTACAGGTTATTGCATGACCTGAGAAGAAGCTGGCGGGTAGTACTCCCAAATCTTGAACAATGTGCGTTACTGAAAATAGATTACAATTATCTTGAAGATTCCGTTACCGATGAATCATTATGGGAGGATAATCAACTTCTGCTGTTGATGAATCCTGAAGAGCGAAAGGAATTTATTCATCAGATCTTCGATTTTCTAAGGAAATCATACGCTCTCCATTATTCAATGCTTGAACCTTCTGTAATTAATCAAAACACCAACAAAATAAGGGAAAAACTCAGGGAACCCTGGACCCTGGATGATTCAGATAAGATTGAGTACCCGACTCATATACGTATTGAAAAACTAAGCCGTTCAGCCGGGTTCTTTTACTCCGAAAGTGGCAGCTACCAAAGTGTGTTTGGCAGATATATTAAAAACACTGCAAAAAAGTTTAACCTTGACCTAAAAGGTAAAAATATTTATAATGAATTTATTTACAGCTTGATGGATTTTCTGACTCAAGCCGGCTGGCTATACAGAAAACCAGTGAAGTCGGAAACTGGAAATGAAGTATTTGTATATCAGCTAAAAGTTGATTCAATCAAATGGTGTAAAGGAGATGGAATTACAATAATTCCTGATCTGATAAAGCATCGCTCATACAGGCCTTTAACACCTAAAGTAAACGAATACTTTCAACGGTTTTACCAAATCGATTACAGAACTTTAAAACCACTGGAAGGCAGGGAACATACCGGACAAATAAACTCGCAAAAACGAAGAGACCGGGAAAGAGATTTCAGAGAAGGGATAATTGGCGCACTGTTCTGTTCTCCTACAATGGAACTTGGTATTGATATTTCAGATCTTTCCATTGTCCATATGCGTAATGTGCCTCCATCTCCATCAAATTATGCGCAGAGGAGTGGACGTGCGGGACGGTCAGGACAGGCTGCTATGGTAATGACATATTGCAGTAACTTCAGTCCTCACGACAGAAATTACTTTAAGGTACCATCTAAAATGGTTGCTGGTGAAGTAACTGCTCCAAGAATGGATCTGATTAATGAAGAGTTACTAAAAAGCCATTTGCATGCAAGCATACTGACCATTCGCTCAGTAACCGGATTAAATAATTCATTGGGTGATATAGTAGATAAAGATGCATTGGATAGTCTTCCTGTTAAAGAAGAGATTAAAGAAGCACTGAGGTTATCAGAAGAAGAAAAAGTCAGGGTGCTGAACACTTTTAAAAAGGTCATTGACGACAGGTATTTCAGCCAGGAAATAATGAACCGCAGGCCACCGTGGTTTAATGAAGACTGGATTAAGAGAGCGATTGAAAACTTTTACTATGAATTTGATAAATCTCTTGATAGATGGAGGTTGTTATTTACATCAGCAGTAATCCAGTTTAAAACTGCTAACGACATAATTTTAAACAGAATCTATGCTGATAATCATGAAAAAATTAAGCAGGCCAAATATTCTCGAAAGCAGGCAGAAAGACAACTGGAACTCCTGTTAAATGATTCAAAAGATACCAGAAATACCAGCCAGGTTAGTCAATCTGAGTTCTACCCGTTCAGGTATCTGGCTTCGGAAGGTTTTCTGCCGGGATATAATTTTACCCGATTACCTATCAGATCATTCATGGAAAACCGGGAGGGTTCCGGGGAATTTGTTTCAAGGCCCAGGATCATTGCACTAAATGAATTTGGACCACGGAATGTTATTTATCATGATGGTGCTAAATACAGAATCGACCGGATATTACTGGCGGATGCAGAGGCTAAACTTGAAAAAGCAAAAATCAGTCCGTTCTCCGGTTACATTTTAATGAAAGACCAATACAATTACAATGTTGACCCGATTGTTAACAAAGAACTCAATCAGGGAATGGATAAATTCATCCATCCTGACCTTGTTGAAATGACTGAATCAAAGGCTTATGAATTACAGAGAATCACTTGTCAGGAAGAGGAAAGAACCAGAAGGGGTTTTGATATCCGAACCTATTTCGCAGTGGAAGGGGGATTTGAAAGTATAACTGAAGCTATTGTTAAACTGCAAAAGGAAAAGTTGCTTCATATTCATTCTATCCCCTCTGCAAGACTTGTAAACATTAGTTTTAAATGGAGGAGTTCCCCTGAAAACGGTTATGCCCTGAACCTTAAAAATGGTTACTGGCAGACGAAAAAACAGGAAACAGATGAGAGTAATACCGATGATATCAGACGAATAAAACTCTTTACAACATTAACCGCAAATGCACTCTACATACAGCCGGTTGAATCTTTGACATTGCAGGGTGGCAGAGATGGAGTTATAACCTTAATGTATGCATTGAAAAGAGCCATTGAGAACTATTTTCAGATAGAGGCCAATGAAATAGGTGCCACCGTAATGGGGGAATCCGATATTCCAAACCTGTTAATCTACGAAGCTTCAGAGGGTAGTTTGGGTGTATTATCCCAGATCGTTGATAATCCGGCTACCTATAAAGCTGTGATGCAGGAAGCTTTTAATTTTTTATTTTTAAAGGATGGGGCAGAAGTTCCTGAAGAAGATCTTAGCCCTGCATCCTATGATGACCTTCTGAGTTATTATAACCAGATCCATCATCAATCAATTAACAAAAACTATATCAGGGAATCTTTACGATTATTGAAAGATTCAGAAGTTGAAGTGCTTACCTCAAGATCATTCACTTCTTATGATGAACAATATCAGGCTCTTCAGGCAGCCAGGGATCCAAACAGCAGTACCGAAGATCAATTCTTAAAACACTTGTATAATAAGGGATTAAGATTGCCTGATGAAGCGCAACCCATCATCCCGGATATGTTTGTCCGTCCCGACTTTTTGTACAGTCCAAATATCTGTATTTTTTGTGATGGTACCCCTCATGATGATCCTGTCATAAAAAGAGACGATATGAAAAAACGAAAGGCCCTTAATGATGATGGTAAATACCAGGTTCTGACTTGGTATTACAAGGAATCGCTTGAAGATTTCTTAGAAAGAAGGTCTGATGTTTTTAAACAAGTGCGATCCTGACAATAAAACATTTGCTGACAAGAATATAAATAGAGGAATATGACTTTTGAGTTCAAACCAGGAAGCCTGGTAACATTTAGAGATCGTCCCTGGATGGTGCTTCCATCAGAAGACAAAGATTTGTTGCTTGTGAAGCCATTGGGAGGATCAGAAGATGAAATTACGGGGATTTATAAACCCCTTACTGAAAAAGATGATCTCCCAAAATCATACAATTTTATTAAACCTTCAGCAAATGACCTCGGGGACTTTACATCTGCAAAACTACTTTATAACGCTACCAGACTTTCGTTTCGCAATGCATCCGGACCCTTTCGTTGCCTGGGAAAACTCTCATTCAGACCAAGGGCATACCAGATGGTACCGCTCATCATGGCCCTAAGACAAGAACCAGTTAGAATGCTGATCGGCGATGATGTAGGTATAGGGAAAACCATTGAGGCCTTACTTATTGCCAAGGAATTATACGAGCGCAAAGAGATAAAACGGTTTGCTGTTGTGTGCCTTCCGCACCTGTGTGATCAATGGCAGGATGAGTTAAAGAGTAAATTTGGTATTGAAGCCGTAATAATCAGATCAGGAACGGCTACTGCTCTTGAACGGCAGATTAAGGTGCATGAAAATATCTTTCGGTCTTTCCCCTTCCAGGTCATATCCATAGATTATATCAAGACTGGCATCAAAAGACAGGTGTTTATCGATCACTGTCCTGAATTAATCATAGTTGACGAAGCGCATACATGTGCAAGACCTGCGGGTGCGAACAATTCACAGCAGTTACGATATCATCTAATGCATGATATCTCAAAAAATGAAAATCAGAATCTCCTGCTATTGACAGCCACTCCCCATTCCGGAAAGCAGGCTGAATTCCAGTCACTCTTAGGTATTCTTAAACCTGAATACGAGCGGTTGGATATAATCTCCTCCTCTGAAGGAGAAAGAAGGAAGCTGGCAAAGCGTTTTGTGCAGAGAAGACGAGCAGATGTGGTCAAATGGCTTGGTGAAGAGACCAGGTTTCCTGAGCGAATCCCCACTGATAGAGACTATGAAGTTGGACAGGAATACGGAGAAATTTTCAATGATATTTTATCATATGCCCGTGAAATAGTCTTTGCCAGCAGCGGTGACGGCCGAAAGCGACGTTATAGTTACTGGGAAGCCCTTGCTTTACTTCGTGGAGTAATGAGCAGTCCTTCTGCCGGGATCTTAATGTTGGAGAAAAAAGCACAAAAGAGAAGTCTTGCAAATGAATTTGAAGGGTCTGATACAGATGATATAACCTATGGGTCAGAGACCGTTATGGACTTTGATTATTCTGCTGACGATAATCTGCCTTTAGCAGTGGTTGGAAAGCTTCCATTAAGTGGAGATCCAGAGGCAAGACGTCTCCTTGGATATGCAAAACGGTTAAATGAGGTTACAGGGATAGAAAAAGACTTTAAGGCAAGAGAAGCTGTTTTTCGCATCAGGGATTATATTGACAGGGGATTTAATCCCATTGTTTACTGCCGTTATATTCCCACAGCAAAATATATTGGAGAGATCTTCCGGGAACAATTTCGGGATAAAAAATACAAGGCTCTCCACATCGAGGTAATTACCAGCGAACTAAATGATGAATTAAGAAGGGAAAAAATTGAGTTGATGAACAGTTCCTCCAGGAGATTGCTCATTGCAACTGATTGCCTGAGTGAAGGTATAAATCTCCAGGAGGGATTTAATGCCATTCTTCATTATGACCTGCCCTGGAATCCGAACAGACTTGAACAAAGAGAAGGCCGGATTGACCGTTTCGGGCAACGTTCACCTTCTGTTGAAGTAACCCTTTTGTATGGGAGCAATAACCCGATTGATGGAGTTGTGCTTGAAGTTCTTCTTAGGAAAGCCAGAGAGATCAGAAAAACTATAGGCATTTCAGTTCCCTTCCCCGAAAACAGCGCATCAGTCATGGAAGCTGTCACCAATGCCATATTGCTAAAACCGCAGATTTCTATTAACCAGCAGGGGAAACAACTATCATTATTCGAAGCTAAAGAGATATATAATGAGAAAAACAAGGTAGCAAAAGCTTTTGATGAAGCTGAAAAAAGGGAACAGGCATCCCGAAGTATTTTTGCCCAGAACGCCATTAAGCCTACTGAAATAGAAGAGGACCTTAAAGAGGTGGATGAAGCGATTGGAGATGTGAAGGCCGTTGAACAATTCGTTGTCGGATCACTTCGCTTTATTGGAGTACAGATAGACGAAATCAAAGAGGGATACAAAGTTTACACCATGAACATACCTCAAAGACTTCGTGATCTTCTGACAGAAAAAAATGAAGTCCTGATTTCCTTCCTGTCGCCAACACCTGCCCGGTATAAGTATATTGGTCGTAATCATCCGTTCAGTGAACAACTGTCTCAGCATATAATCAACAGTGCATTGAATGGAAAATCCAACAGTGCCGTCAGAACAGCAGTTTTGCGTACCAGAGATGTGGATAAGAAAACCGTGATCTTCCAGTTCAGGGTCAGGAATGTAATTGCTGAACAGCGCGGTAATAAGGAAATAGTGGCCGAAGAAATGTGGCTCTGGGGTTATGCCGGAGCTTTGACGGAAGAAAATTTCACTGGTAAAGATGAAGCTTTGAGACTTCTTATGTCAGCCAGGGCAACGCAGAACCTTGAACTGCCTGAGCAACAACACTGGCTTGATCTGGAAATGGAATGGGTTCGTGATGAAAAAACATTCAGAGAGATTACAGATCCACTGGCCTTTGAACGTTGTGAACAACTGGTGGCATCGCATACAAGGTTCAGAAAATTGGTAAATGGCAGCCGTTACAAGGTAGTTGAACCAGTTCTTCCAATGGATGTTCTTGGGATTTATATTTTGTTACCTGAAATTAAAAAGCTATGAATCTTGAAGATATTAAGAAAGTAATAGCACAAAAGGAAGGGATCAAAACAGAGTTCAAAACAGCTGAAAATACTGTACCTAAATCCATGTACAAAACCGTTGTCAGTTTTTCGAATACTGATGGAGGGATTATTATTCTTGGACTAGATAATAACGGAAATGTAATTGGCGTCAACAGTGAGTCAATCAGTAGGATTCAAACGGATATCGTTACAGCATTGAATAATAGATACTGTGTTAATCCTCCACTTTATTTGCAACCTGAAGTAGTTCCGCATCCTTCAGGAGTGCTTATTGTCTTGCAGATACCAGCCAGTAGTCAGGTACACGATCATTCAGGGAAAATCTTTATCAGAGAAAGTGAGGCGGATATTGATATCACCGGACAACAATCTAAAATTGCAAATTTATACCATAGAAAAAGAACTCTCTTTTCTGAAGGTGAGATATATGATCATCTGGGTATTGCAGACCTTGATGAGAAATTACTTGATAAAGCAAGAATCCTCATCCGTAACTACAGGAGCGATCACCCCTGGTTACTGACTGATAACCTGCAGATGCTTAAAGACTCCATTCTTTGGAAGAAAGATTTTGCTGCAGGAAAAGAAGGTTACACCCTGGCAGCAGCACTCATTTTCGGAAAAGACCGGACTATTCAAAGTATCCTTCCGGCATATAAAGTTGAAGCCATGGTGCGGATTAAGAATAAAGACCGTTGGGATGACAGAATAACCCTGCGCACTAACCTTATAGACACCTATCTTCAACTGAAAGAATTCATAAATAAACATCTGCCTGAAAAGTTCTTTCTGGAGGGTGATCAACGAATAGACCTGCGCGATAAAATATTCAGGGAGGTAATCGGTAATGTGGTTGTGCACAGAGAATACACCAGTGCGCTTTCAACAGATCTGGTCATCACAGAGAATGAAGTAATCTTTACCAATCCGAATAAACCTTTGTTCCATGGCCCCCTGGATCCATCCAATTTTAATCCGTATGCAAAGAATCCTAATATCCGTAAATTCTTTACCGCTTTTGGTTGGACGGATGAAATCGGCTCGGGAATTCGAAATACCAACAAATATTTACCACTATACACTCCTGAAGCAAAGCCTGTATTTATTGAAAATGACACATTCAGAACAGAAATTCCTCTCCGGTTCTCTTCGATGGCTGACTATGCTGAATTAATCCCGGATTGGCTAGGTCTTGAAAAAGCAGATGTTAATCATTTAAAGTCAGGACTTGTAAAAATCTCACTCTCTTTTTCACTCTCAAATAAGAGTTGGAAAGAAGTTCTTATACATCTTGTACCCAGTTGGCATGAGAAAGGTACCCAGTTAATGAAAACAAAATGGCCTGTCGACCAGCCATTTATAAAAAAGAAACTCATACCGGTACCCAGCTCTTATACGAAAGGTACCCAGCTTGAACAAAAATGCCGGGAATTATTCCAGAAGAAATCATGGTACCTGTTATCCATTCTGATCCTGACTTCAAAGCCAATAAATATGTCAGCATTAATGGAAGTCTTTGAATATAAAAATATGAAGTCATTCAGAGACAACTATATCAAACCCCTCCGATCAGCAGGACTCATCCGACAAACAATCCCGGATACACCTACTGACCCTGCAAATAAATATGTTTTAACAGAAAAAGGGAAACACTTCTTAGGAGGAACACTCACATGAAATATACCAGTATCAATATACAAGGCAACCTGATCTCGGAAGATATCCTTCAAAAAATTGAAGCAGCTGATTCACAGGGTCAACTGGCTAAAGATTTTGGATTTGAATCGGGTATAAATCTCCGAAGCGAAATTGAGTATGCCTGGAGTCGTGTCAAGCTTGACTGGAAACATTTTTCCGAAAGAAGTAAAAAACTACCTGCATCTGATCCTTACGGGACAACCATTACGAGAAGATGGATGACCGGATTTTTAAGCACTCTTGGATTTGATCTCAGCCTGCAGAAATCATCTCTTACCGGAGATAATGATAAGTCATACAGTATCAGCCATACCTGTCAGTCACTGGATGGAATACCTGTGCACATTACAGGCTTTATTGATCCAAATCATCCCGAAAAAAATACAATGGACATACGATCGGGCGGAGGTAAATCCCGCTTGTCACCACATGCCACGGTGCAGGAATACCTGAATGTCACAGAATATCTTTATGCACTTGTAACGAATGGCCTGATGCTGAGGCTGATCAGAGACAGTGGCAAACTGGTTAAGTTGACCTATGTTGAATTTGACCTGAAAAGCTTACTTGATGAGGACAAATACAGCGAATTTACACTTCTCTATCGTTTACTGCATGCTTCAAGGTTTCCAAAATCAAAACAGGAAAGTGAAGAATCGTTCCTCGAAAAATATTACCAGGACAGCATTGAATCGGGGAACCGGATCAGGGATGGGCTCAGCGATGCGGTGAAATCCTCACTGATCACTCTTGGCAATGGACTTCTTGAACATCCCGGAAATGAAGAATTAAGAGAAAAGATAAAATTCGGAAGCCCCGATTCCCGGGAATTTTATCACCAGTTACTTCGATTGATTTATCGCTTGCTTTTCCTGATAGTCACAGAAGAACGGGATTTAATTTTTCCTGAGCTCCAGGATGACAGCAAAAAACCAAATCTGGATGATCCGTTGAAGGGAATCAATCTACCAACAAAGAAACATAAGGACATATACTATCAATATTACAGCCTTATCCGCCTTCGGAAGTTATCAGAGAAAAGATACCTGCAGGAAAGCCAGTACACCGATCTCTGGCAGGGACTGATGCAAACCTTTTCCCTGTTTGAATCGGAAGATTCCGGGGATAAGCTGGGGATCCTCGCCCTTGGAAGTGAACTTTTCAGTGGGAATGCAATGCCGGATATCTCCACTTCAAAAGTGAATAACAAAGTTTTGTTGCAGTGCATTCGCAGTCTGAATGAATTTGAAGATGAAAAGCACAACCTTACATTTATAAACTACCGGGCATTGGATGTGGAAGAACTTGGATCAGTATATGAAGGATTGCTGGAACTGGAACCCATATTCAAATGGGAAAATGGAAAACCAACCTTTACTTTCAAGAAAGGAATGGAACGCAGTTCATCCGGATCTCATTATACTCCTGAAGACCTGGTAAAACCACTTATACAGCATTCCCTGGAATATCTGATCGAAGAAAGGGTGGGAAATTTTTACAAAGGAAAAGCCACTTCCCAGGAAACAAAAAAGAAACTCCTCGACCTGAAAGTTTGTGATATTGCTTGCGGCAGTGGACACATATTATTGAGTGCAGCCAGGAGAATTGCCCTGGAGGTAGCCAGAGTAGAAACAGGGGAACAGCAACCTAATCCCACCTCCTTCCGTTATGCATTGAAAGAGGTGATACGAAACTGCATCTATGGGGTAGATAAAAATCCTTTGGCGGTTGAACTATGCAAAGTAGCCTTATGGCTGGAAAGTCATAATCCGGGTGAGCCCTTAAGTTTTCTCGATCACAGAATAAAATGTGGAGATGCCATTGTAGGACTGGCACAACGGGAGGAACTCCAGAATGGAATTGCGGATAAAGCTTATAAAAAGTTACCGGGTGATGATAAGGATATTGTTTCCGTATTTACACGAAAGAACAAACTGGAAAGAACACAACGGGAAAAGAGTAAAGAAGCTGTTCAGTTAACCACCGGGACTGACCACCAGTTAATGCAGCAGGTGAAGAAACTCAATGAAGCCATTGATGAGTTCTCCAAATTACCGGAAAACACCCCTGATGAAATTAAGCAAAAAGAGAAGGCCTATAGAAAGCTGATCAATAATGAAACCCTGAGGCGATTAAAAATACTGGCCGATTTACAGCTTATGCCTTTCTTTCTGGAAAAGACAGAGGTAAACAAAGAATACCTGATAACTGATTCACAATATCAACGATACCTGAGAGGAGAAACTACAGCCCCATCTCAGCTTAAAACAAAAGCAATTGAAATTGCCAAAAATTATCGCTTTTTTCATTGGTTTCTTGAGTTCCCTGAAGTGTTTCAAAGAGGAGGGTTTGATTGCATTTTGGGAAATCCTCCTTTCTTAGGCGGACAAAAATTAAGCGGCAGTTTTGGTAATAAATATTTGGAATATATTAAATATCAATTTACTCCAATTGGTGCAGTGGATCTGGTAACTTATTTTTTCAGAAGAATTTTCACTCTTATTAAACCGGGAGGATTTCAATCACTGATTTCTACCAACACCATTGCGCAAGGTAGAGCCCGTGAAGATGGGTTAGATATAATAACTGCGAATGGCGGCACTATTAACCATGCCATAAAAAGCATGAAATGGCCCGGTGTGGCAGCTGTGGAAGTGGCATTAGTCACCATTACAAAACAGAGCTGGAAAGGAAAATATCTTCTTGCAGGCAAAGAAGTGAATACTATATCACCCTATTTAGATGATGCAGAAGTTATTGGAAATCCATATCAGCTAAAACAAAACAGCGACAAAAGTTTTCAGGGAAGTATTGTTTTGGGAAAAGGTTTTGTGTTGGAGCCATATGAAGCAGAAGCACTGATTGCCAAAGACCCGCGTAATAGAGATGTCCTGTTCCCCTATCTGAATGGTGCGGATTTAAATAACCGCCCCGACCAAAGTCCCAGCCGCTGGGTAATTAACTTCTTTGACTGGACCGAGGATAAGGCAAAAACCTACCCAGATTGCTACGAGATAGTTGAAAGGCTTGTGAAACCTGAAAGACAAAGATGGAAATTAGATAAAGATGGCAATGAAATAGTTGAGCAGTTGGCATTAAGAAAACCATTACCTGAAAAATGGTGGATTTATGGTGAAAAACGTCCTGCTCTTTATCAAACAATTGCTCCTTTGGAGAGGGTATTAGTGGTAGCTCGTATAAGTAAAACCGTTGCTTTCGATATCTTAGATAAAAAAAAGGTTTTTGCTGATGCTCTTGTGATCATGCCTTTATCCAGTTTTACCGATTTTGGGGTACTTCAGTCAACAATTCACAATTCTTGGGCATGGAATTATTGCACAACAATGAAATCAGATTTGAATTATACTCCGGGTAATACTTTTGAAACCTTCGCATTCCCTCAAAACGTAAGTTCCCAAAATGAAGCCAAATTGGAACAAATTGGTGAGACGTACCATGAGCATCGTAAGCAGTTAATGTTGGGAATGCAGCTAGGCTTAACTAAAACTTACAATGCTTTTCATTGCCAGGAAATAAATGTAGTTAATGATAAATGGATAGCCTTATTCGAGGAACTTGACAGCGGGAAAGAACTATCGAAGATCAAACTGAAAGTTTACGATTTTGAGAAAGAGAGTCTTAATCTTATCCGTCATTTTCTTAAAGAAGAACTAACCTTATCGCTACGCGAAGCGGTAATGGGTATCGAGCAGCTGCGTACACTGCATGTTGAAATGGATGAAGCGGTGTTAGATGCGTATGGATGGAGTGAAGAGTTTGAAGTAAATAGTGAAAAGTTAAAAGGCAAGCGTGTGAATCCGATAAGGTTGCGGCATGATTTCTATGAAGTGGATTACCTGCCAGAAAAT
Source organism: Bacteroidales bacterium (assembly GCA_012522835.1). Lineage (GTDB taxonomy): Bacteria > Bacteroidota > Bacteroidia > Bacteroidales > Prolixibacteraceae > JAAYJR01. The sequence goes on along the minus strand of JAAYJR010000566.1, from coordinate 12,316 downwards.
GATAGAATCCGCTTTACCATTCATCCTGATGCCCGAAAAGAGATATTAAAACGGCTTCTGGAACTCAACCATAAGATTCAAGAGGAAGAAGTGAACACAGGGTTATGGGATAAGAAATCCGGAAATCAGAAAACAACAAAAAACAAAACAAAAACAGACCAGGTGAATGAGCCGGAAGATGGATATGGGGGGTTGTTTGGGTAGATTAATTCAAAGAGCCACTAAAATGCTAAAAAAAGAGATATTTAAAAACAGATATGTTAAGATTTTAATTTGCTCTGTTTTGATGATCCTTTTGATGCTTGGAGTTGTGCCATTAATTGAAGTTGTCCTCCTTAAGTATGGTGCACCATTGTTCGACATTATTAATCATAATATTTACCTGGACATTTTTTTCATATTACTTGCTTTTATATTAATAATCTATTTTGTTAACAATCTGGTAATCAATTACTATAATTCTGTAGTTCACAGTACACTTAGCATAACAGTCTTTTTTTTATTTCTTTACTTAAAAAGCGAGGTCAAAAGCATAGAGTTTATCAGGTTTAGTGTAAATAACAGAATTGCCTATTTTGATATAGTAACATTATATGGCTCATTTTCAATAATTCTCCTTGTTAGGAATTTTCTATCGGAAAAAATTTGGAGAACAGAATCAGAATTATCTGAAGGTTTCATTTCAGATAAGCCATGGATGCAGGATGATAGGGACCTATTAAATCGTCTTCCATTAGCCGAAACAATTGCAGATCAAATTAATGAGTATAATTCTTCAGATTCTTTTTCAATAGGAATTATTGGTAAATGGGGCGAGGGGAAAACGTCTTTTTTTAATCAAATAAAAACCTTCCTTAGTATAGACAGGTACATATTAATCGATTTCACGCCCTGGAATTATGGCCATTCAAAAAGCATAATTGACAGTTATTTTGGCATTTTCAGTGCATCATTGTCACCTTTCTCATCTGGGATAGATGACCTGATAAAAAAATACATAAGGCTATTATCACAAAATAGTAATCCGGGGTATTCGTTGTTGGGCTCTTTAGTAAATTCAGAGCTTAGTTCATTTGATCATTATTATTCCAAGCTAAACAGAACCATTAAACATATAAACAAAAGAATAATTGTATTTATTGACGACCTTGATAGGATGCATGAAATAGAGATCTTGGAAATATTTAAAATTATACGTCAGTCATCAAATTTTAATAATCTAATGTTCATTGTAGGATATGACAGAAACTATATTTCGGAAATAATCTCCGGAACAATTAAATCAAATCCTGATGCTTATATTGATAAAATATTCCAACTAGAATATCAATTACCTCCAATAAGTAAAGTTATTATTGAAGATCTTTTAAAGAGCTACTTAAATAAATATTTACCAAATAATGAAGAAGGAATTAGATTGGCTATTGATTCAACAAGAAATGAAATTGGAAAAGTGGTTGCTGAATCTGTGAGCTTCACAAACTCAGAAATAGAATCCCATAGCTATTTAACTTCTTTAATAACAAACCTTAGAGATGTAAAGAAAATCGCAAATTCCATTATTCTTCATAGGGTAAATTCAGATAATGTGGATCTTGGTGAGATACTTTTAATAAATATTATAAAGACCAAGCATTTTAAATTGTATCAGGGGATTGCCGATCAAAAAATCCTAATGATTAAAAAAGAAACTGATAAAGTCAGATTCATTGTTAATCAAAGTAAATTTGATAAGATCGTTTCTAAAGATATTCCGGAATACAATATCTTGAAACAAATTTGTGAAGACATCTTTAATGAAAACAAAGCATATTTAAAATCTATTGTTTTTCCTAACAACTTTGAATATTATTTTGATTTCTCTGCCCGTAGCACATTGGCAATAAATGACTTTAATACACTAAGGTTAAAGAAATTTAAGTACTTACAAAAAGGAATCAGAAAAACAATTAAGAACAAAAGAGTAGGAGATGTTTACTTAATACTAGATACAATTAAAGAATACACGAATAGACAGGATTTCGAAAACATACTTAGGGCAAAAGTTTTAATAATGATGTTAAACTATAGAGACTTTGCTGAGGATATTATTCAATCAATTGATCTATCGAGAAATCCAGACTTGTTGGACCGTTTCTATAATGGTAGGGGTGGAATTATGAAAGACACTTTAACTCGTATTTTTCTAAAGAAATGTGAAAGCACTTATTTCAATAATTTTTTACACGCAGTTCATCAGCACTTTAATTATGAAAGTAATTTCAAAATTGCACTATCCCAAGAAGAGTATATAAATATATGTATTGAAAGATTTCAAAGACATTTAGGATACTACAAGGGTATTAATCTGAGTACATTTCAATATTATTATAAATGTATCTCCAAAATTGATATTGATAATAAAGTCATCATTGATTCAAGAGCAAATGAACTTATGCGACAAAGAATCTTATCAAAACCAATTGAATATTTAAAAATTATTATAGTTGACCCATTCCTTCCACCCGATGATATAAGTTTTGCATTAGAAGGTTTTACTAGTCAAATATTTGGGGGCTGGAGTGGATTTGAATCATTTCTTTATCAGCAAGAACAATCAAATTTTATAGTTCAAGTAATAAAAGAATTCTATAATTTGTTCAAGCAAACAGATTATAGGGGTGTAAGAGTTGGTCCAGATATGCAAAAGAAAATTAAGCAAATAAGACATCGAGAATAACTAAGCAAATTATTATTAGATACATAAAATGGAAACTTTCGATTCAAAAAAAACAAGTCTCTATGAGATATTAAAAAGTATTCATGATGGGAAAATACAGCTTCCTGATTTTCAAAGGGGCTGGGTCTGGGATGATAACCGGATAAAAGGAATTTTAGCCAGTGTGGCAAAATCCTTTCCAATAGGAGCCGTAATGCTTCTGGAAACAGGAAATGAATCAATACGGTTTAAAACCAAGCCGGTGGAAGGTGCACCTGACGTAAATGGCAGGGAACCGGAATTGTTGATTCTTGACGGACAGCAACGCTTGACTTCACTATATCAGGCAATAATTACTAACGAGGTTGTTAAAACTAAAAATGCGAAAGGCTACGAGATTAGGAGATGGTATTATATCGACATGAAGAAAGCCATGGATATTGGTACTGATCTCGAAGAAGCCATTTTTTCCATCAACGAAAATAAGATCATTACTGAAAACATAGGCCGTGATATCGTCCTGGATTTATCCACAACAGAAGCTGAGTATGAAAACCTGATGTATCCGGTCTGGATGATTGATGAGTATAGTGTCTGGCGAAGAGGGTTTAATCAATACTGGCATCACAATAGTGAAAAATCAGAATTTTGGGATGCGTTTGAGGAAAAGGTAATCAATAGTTTCAATCAATATATGCTTCCAGTGATTGAAATGAAAAAAAACAACTCGAAAGAAGCTGTTTGTCAGGTTTTTGAAAAGGTAAACACAGGAGGTGTATCTCTTTCTGTATTTGAGTTACTTACCGCTTCATTTGCGGCAGAGGATTATGACCTTAAAACCGATTGGAACAAAATAAAAAATAAATTCAAGCCCTATAAAGTACTGCATAAAACAAGCAATATCGATATCATTCAGGCAATCACATTGTTTTCAACCTATCAGCGTAAACTGGAACTGGGAAAAATTGGCCAGACAGACAATCTGCCTGCTGTCAGTGCAAAACGGAAGGAGATGCTGAATCTAACTCTCGCAGATTATATACTCTACAAAAACAAAATTGTAGAAGGTTTCATCAAGGCTTCAAAGATCCTTGTTGAAAACTATATCTTCACTTACAGAGATGTTCCCTATACGACGCAATTGGTACCAATGGCTGCAATCCTTTCTCAGCTTGGAACAGATATCGATAATATGGGAAATAAGGGGAAATTGATGAGATGGTTCTGGTGTGGAGTTTTTGGAGAATTATACGGTTCGGCAAATGAAACCAGGTATGCCCTGGATATAGTTCAGGTAGTTGACTGGATCAAATCAAATGGTCCTGAGCCAAAAACCATTTACGACGCCAACTTTTCGCCCTCACGCCTTCATACTTTACGGACAAGAAACAGTGCAGCTTATAAAGGAGTATATGCCTTGCTAATGGAGGAGAACACCAAAGACTGGCTTTCTGCAACAAAAATTGATTTCAGTAGCTATTTCTCTGAATCGATCGACATACATCACATCTTTCCGGTAGCATGGCGTAATAAAAACGGAATTCCCAGAGATGATTATGATTGCATCATCAATAAAACACCATTATCTGGCCGTACCAATCGCATTGTAAGCGGTGATGCACCTGGTAAATATCTGGAAAGGCTGAAAAGTCGTGCGGGCGTAACAGATGATGAGTTCAATTCAATTCTGAAGTCACATGTTGTTAATCCTGAATACCTGTACCAGGATGATTTTTATAAATTCTTTACCGATAGGAAGGAGCGGATACTGCAGAAAATTGAGATAGCAATCGGGAAACCTATAAATCGGGATCAAATAGAATCAGAAGAAGGAATATTTATTGATGAAGCTGTTTATATTGAAGACATTAATGATTAAGCATGGTCTCATATTAACCATGCATTTTTTTATAAAGTAGACGTATTTTAACAACCCTCATAAAATATTCTTGCACTACTTTTTGTAATACTAATGGGGATAGTCTTGAAAATACCTAATTTACAAGATCATTTAGTTTTAGACTAAAATTCGATTAATATTTCTGTTAAAATCTTTCTATTGCACCTAAACCAAACAACGCAAAATCGTACTTCACCGGATCTTCCGGGTCAAAGCTTCTCAGGATTTTATCAAGTTCAGCAACTGCCCTGGCATCATTCTGTTTTCGATTCAGGAGGCCCAGTTTCCTGGCTACATTTCCTGAATGGACATCAAGCGGACATGATAGTTTTGAAGGTGATATACTTTCCCATATCCCAAAATCGACTCCCTTCTTATCTCTGCGTATCATCCACCTCAGATACATATTTATTTTTTTTGCTGATGAACCTTTATACGGGTCAGATACATGTTTTTCTGTTCTCTTCTCATGCGGAAGTTCAAAAAAGATCTTATGCAATTCATGTATGGCCGGCTGAAGTGAATCAGCCGTTTGATGGGTTCTGAAGATAATTTCAAGGCCGCCTTTGTTCCTGTAGATGTGCCGGAGTGCTTTAAGGAAATAGCACAGATCGGTGGAATTAAAAGTTCTATGAACAAAATTCTTGAACGCTTCAAACTCATCATCGCCTGAATTCATAATGAATTCGTATGGTGAATGATCAAGTAATTCCAAAATCCGGTTTGCACTTCTAATAATCGTCTTTCTGTTTCCCCAGGCAATAGTGGCTGCAAGAAATCCGGCTATTTCAATATCGTGTTTCTCCGTAAACTGATGCGGGATACTGATCGGATCACATTCAATGAAAGAAGGCCGGTTGTATTGTTCAACTTTTTCATCAAGAAACTCTTTCAGATCCTTTATATTTAAATTCATTTTTTAAGCAGAGGAAAAAACCAGCATGGTCTGTTTTCAGAAATCACACTCAGTCAAAAAGACTGAATATCAACTGATAATCAACCCATCCCTTATTTGAATAATCCGGTCCGACATTTCTGCCAGCTGCCTGTCATGAGTCACAATCACAATGGTCTGGCCAAAATTGTCCCTCAGTCTGAAAAAAAGTCTGTGCAGCTCATTTTTATTTTCCGTATCAAGATTACCCGAGGGTTCATCTGCCAGTATCACGGAAGGATCATTTATCAGGGCCCTTGCAACGGCAACCCTTTGCTGTTCACCGCCGCTAAGCTCTGATGGCTTATGGTCCATACGATCGGCAAGACCCAAAAAACCAAGTAAGTCACCTGCTTTTGTTTCGGCTTCGGCACGGCCTCTGCCGGAAATATAAGCCGGCATACACACATTTTCCAGTGCAGTAAACTCGGGCAGCAACTGGTGAAACTGAAAAACAAAGCCAATGTTGGTATTGCGGAAGGCGGCAAGATTTTTGCCTTTTAACCTGGTAACATCAGTTCCGCTGTAATAAACCGACCCGCTGTCGGGATAATCAAGAGTACCGATAATCTGAAGCAGCGTGGTTTTGCCGGCACCGGAGGCTCCCACTATTGTGACAACTTCCCGGTCCTTTATGTCAAGATCTATTCCTTTCAGGACTTTCAGGTCTCCGAATGATTTTGTGATTCCGGCTGTTCTTATCATAAAGGAAGGGTATTGCTGGCACTGAATATCATCACCACGGGAATAGTTCAGGATTCAGTCTGTGTATTCGTAATAATCTTCACCTGCTGTATTATCTTAGTCTTTTTTAATCCCTGATGTCACATCATTTTTGTTTTCATCCTTTGAAACAGCGTCCGAATCCCCGGTGCCGGCGGCATCATCAGCTGCAATGCCCTCTGAAGCCTCTGTAACTTCTTTGGCAATATTGTCAGAATCCCCGGCAGCAGCATCTGCTGCAATGCCTTCCGGATCCCCGGCAGCAACGCCTGCAACACTTTCTGTGCCCACTGTGGTTTCCTGGGTTATATTGTCAGATATTTCAGCAACATCAGCTGCTATGCTCTCCGAGACCTCTGTAACTTCTTTGGTAATATTATCAGAGATCTCGGTAACATCCTTTGCAATACTGTCAGTAATTTCGCTGACTTCTTTGGTGATATTGTCAGAGATTTCATTAACATCCTTTGTCACTGAATCTGCAATATCAGTTACTTCCTTTCTGATTGAATCGGCCGTTTCAGTAAACTCCTTCCTTATTTCACTTGTACTTGTTTCAATCTCACGCCGGATATCATCGGTTGCCTTTCTGAATTCACGCATCCCCTTCCCGAAGCTTCTGGCCATTTCGGGAAGCTTATCGGCTCCAAACAAAACCAGTATTACAATAATTATAACAAAAATCTCCGGTCCGCTCATTTCATTCCCAGTTATAATCCCAGTCTGGTAAAGTTACAAAAGATTAATCAGAATAATATCCTCCCTAAATCTTTAATCCGGTCTTTGAAGAGGTATCATACACCAGTGGTGCAGCAACAAATATTGACGAGTACGTACCAACTATGACACCTATTATCATTGCAAACAGGAATCCCCTGATCGTGGCTCCCCCGAAAAAGAACATCATGGCAAGAACCAGGATTGTGGTGATTCCCGTATTCACTGTTCTGCTCAGGGTATCATTCACTGCCATATTAAGCACTTCTCTTGCAGGACGTTTACGGTAAAGGGGGAGAAACTCCCTTACCCTGTCAAAAATAACCACCGAGTCATTTACGGAATAGCCGATCACCGTCAGTATGGCCGCGATAAAGGACTGGTCAATTTCCATATTGAAAGGCATAATGCCCCATAACAGGGAATATATCCCGATAACAACCAATACATCATGCGTAAGGGCTGATACTGCTCCAAGTCCGTACTGCCAGTTCTTGAACCTGACGAATATGTAAAGGAATATTATTACAAGAGCCAGGCTAACGGCATACACAGCTTTTCTCTTTATGTCGCTCGCTATTGCCGGACCCACGGTTTCAGAGCTTTGCCGGTATTTTGACAGGAATTCCTCCCTTGAAATATCCTCTCCTGTCATTCCTTTCAATCCATCATAAAGAGCTGTTTCAACATCTTCGTCCGCACCTGATTCATCAATCCTGTATTTTGTTGTGATCCTCACCTGGTTTTCACTTCCGAATGTAACAACCTGGGGAGCATCCCCGCCGAATGCATCCGTAAGGGCTGTGGCAACATCCGCCGTTTTTACGGCTTCATCAAATCTGACCACATAGGTTCTCCCTCCTGTAAAATCAATCCCCGGATTCAGTCCGCGGACAAAAAGTGAAAGAACAGAAATAATTATAATTGTTCCGGAAACAATGTAAGATATTCTTCTTTTCCCGATAAAATCGAAATTGACACCCCTCAGGAAATTTTCCGTTATTTTTATTGAAAAGGTAAGTCTGGCATTCCTCTTCAGCATACTTTCATAAATAAGCCTGGAGATATATATCGCACTGAAAAGGGAGGTAAATATACCAATTACCAGGGTTGTGGCAAATCCCTTTATTGGTCCGGTTCCGAAAACATACAGCACAATACCGGTCAGGAGTGTGGTGATGTTTGAGTCGAGAATTGCAGAAAGAGAGCCCCTGTAACCATCGGCAATTGCAAGCTTTACACCTTTTCCGGATCTTAATTCCTCACGTATCCGCTCAAAGATCAGAACGTTGGCATCAACTGACATTCCCATTGTCAGAACAATCCCCGCAATACCGGGCAGTGTGAGCACCGCACCAAGTGATGCGGATACACCCATTATAAGGAAGATATTGCTGAACAGGGCTATGTCGGCAACTCCTCCGGCACTTCTGCTGTAATAGAAAGCCATGTAGACAAGCACAATGACAAAGGCGATAACGAATGAAAGCACTCCTGCATTGATGGCTTCACGACCCAGACTGGGCCCGACAACAGTATCCGAAACAATTCTTGCCGGAGCAGGCAGTTTCCCTGATTTAAGGATGTTGGCCAGGTCATCGGCCTCCTCAATGGTAAAATCGCCGGTTATCTCGGTGCTTCCGGTGGGAATTTCACCCATCACACGCGGATAGGACCTGACATAGCCATCAAGGACCACGGCAATACATCTGTTGACATTTTCGCGTGTCATCCTGGCCCAGGTCTTTGCTCCCTCCGAATTCATATTGAAGTCAACCTTCACTTCACTTCCGGTCATCCCCGAAGTCGGGCGTGCAGATGTTATTACACTGCCGTCAAGGGGAGGGCGCCCGTCACGTGTGGTAATCTTTATTGCATGAAGTTCATACAGGCTGCCCGACGGATCATATTTATGAGGATTCTGGCTCCAGTACAATCTCAGATCCCTGGGAAAAAGAGCCCGTACCTGGTTCATGCCAAGATACCTGTTTACCCTGGCTGTATCAACTCCTGCTGCAAGACCTACCATACAGGAAGGAAGAGCTTCACCCTGCTCGGTCACCCTTGGTGTCAGTATGCCAAAAAGAGGATTCTGAATTGCAAATTCCTCGCGCGTGGATGCAACAGCCGCCTGAACTGTATCTTTTTCAATAAGATCCAGCAAATCCTGGATCTCACTGCCGCTGCTGTCCTGCGGTGCAGCCTCTGCCTCCGTAACCTGTTCTTCCGCTTCAACAGACTTCCTGGAACTCTCTTCAATACCTTTCAGCAATTCATTTGCAGAAACAAGGTAATTGATTATTTCACTGTTCTCATATGTCTCCCAGAATTCAAGATTGGCTGTTCCCTGCAGCAGTTCACGGACCCTCTGGGGATCAGTCTGACCCGGCAGTTCTATAAGTATCCTTCCCTTGGTGGCAAGTTGTGTGATATTGGGCTGAACAACCCCGAACCTGTCAATCCTTGTCCTGAGAATATTAAAGGCATTTTTGGTGGCACTGGTCACTTCCTCGTCAAGGACCCTGAGAACCTGATCATTTGTTGAATTGAAATTGATTTTATCCCTCAGATCGACAGTACTGAAGATAGCTGCCAGTTTTGCATTCGGATCAATTTCCTGAAATGCCCTTCCGAAAAGCACCAGAAAATCAGCCTGACTTTCTTTTTCAAGCTCCCTGGCACGCGCAAGCGCACTTAAAAATGTTTTATCACTGCTGTTATTTGAAAGTGCTTTGAGAATATCCTCAACCGACACCTCCAGGATGACGTTCATACCCCCCTTAAGGTCAAGTCCGAGATTGATTTCCCTCTTCTGGCAGTCCTTGAAGCTGTATCCAAGAAAACTCCATTGACTTTTTGGTAATGAGGATATTGAATCAATGTAATAAGTCTGTTTAACCAGGTCTCCCTGTGCATATTTTTTGGCATCCTGCTTGACTTTGTAGGTTGCACCGGTGAATGAAAGCTGATAAACCGACACCAGGGCAAGGGCTATGGCAAGAACCAGTATAGCTGTTTTGTTCTGCATTTGTAAGGCTTTTGAATTATTCCGTGTTTGTTTTCCTCTTTATTGCTAATTGAGGCGCAAATATATTAATTTTTTATGGAAAAAAGGCTGAATAAATATTATCCAGCCTTGTCCTGTAAATGAGTATTGCTATTATCAATCAAGCAGTTTTTCGTAATTTGTCTCGAGAGGGCGCCTGTTCAGAAAATCATAAAGGGCCAGATTCCTTAAATTGTAAAAATAAGTCCAGTAATTCTGCAAAGCCTGAACATATGCCCTTCTGTTCGTGTCTTTCCGGGTATCGGCATTATTCAGTTCAAGCACCGCTATCTTGCCTATCAGAAAGCGCGCCTTTGTAACTTCATACATTCTTGCGGCAACCGTATCGGATTTCGCCGCAATCCTTACCTGCTCGGCCTGAAGGTTGAACTGTTCAACATCCAGGATCAGGTTCTGGTCAAAGTCAACCTGATCCTGCCTCGACTGGACCTGTGCCAGTTCAAGGCTGGACCTTGCCATCAGGTATCTTCCCCTGCCCAGCCCCCAGTCAAGAATGGGAAGTGTTATCCCCAGCCTGATGGTCTGCTGACGGTTTGATTCCTGGTATGCATAACGGAAAACCGGATCCTGATCACGCAGGCCGAACGAAGCTACCAAATTGGCATTCAGACCTTTTTCAGCTTTTGCCTGTGCCAGGTTGCTTTGCGCCGTCAGAACATTGAGTTGCTGGTTAATTATCTGGGGATTGTTGGAGTGGGCCAGGTCAATAACTTCCTGAACATCCACCTGGAGATCCGGTACCGATGTCGGAAGTGTCAGCTCCAGTCTGACATTTTCATTGAAGCCAAGAAATGATCTGAGTCTTAATTCTCTGTCTTTAAGGTTCATGTCGGCCTCTTTCCGGGCAGTCTCCGAGTTGAGCCAGGAAAGCTGCATCTGCAGCAATTCGTCTTCTGCAATAGTCCCGAGATTAAAGCGGCCCTGTGCCATTCTGTACAGTGTATCGGCATTCAGGTAATTTGTTTCTGCAATCTGTTTATTGATCTGTGCAAGTGTCAGGCTGAAAAACTGCCGGACAGCTTCCATGTGCACCGATTCAATATTGGAAAGGAAGGTTTTCCTGGCCGCTTCATATCTGAGAGGCTCAGTCTTTTTCTGCCATCCCAGGGAATTGTATCTGAACAGGGGCTGTACAAACCGAACGCTCAGGGGAGCAGTAATATAACGGTTCCTTTCCTCGTCCCTCGACTTGTCCAGGTCTGTTTCAAGGGTAAGGTCCGACTGCAGGGCAATCGTACCGCCTGTCAGGCCAATATTCTGCAACAGGGACAATGACCCGATTGTCTGAAGAATATTTGTCGAGACATAATTCCATTCGCCTTCCTGGGAGTTCCACACCCTGTTATAGGCAGTACTGTAATCGGGAGTGGTTCCCGTGAGGGTCAGTGCCGGCCTGTACTGGGCCACATAGGTCCGGTATTGCCAGTAGCTTGCCCGGAAGCGGTGCTTTGCCATAAGGGCCAGTGGTGATTGTTCTTCAGCCAGTCTGATTACCTGATCCAGGCTGAGTTTCCTGACTTCCTGTGCCGTGACCGGCTTTATTGAGAGAAAAAATGAAAATACTAATACCGGGATTATTAACCGGTTCATTGTTAGAGCTTTATTCATATCTTAATGATTCTATAGGATCTTTTTCCGATGCACGTTTGGCCGGAGAGTAACCAAATACCACACCTACGGCTGCCGATACTCCGAATGCAACAAAAACGGAGAAAAACGAAACAATTGTCATAATCCCCGCAACCTGTTCTATTATTTTTGCCATAATAACACCCAGGAATATTCCTACAAACCCGCCTGAGACACTTATCAGCACAGCTTCGGAAAGAAACTGTACAACTATGTCCATTTTTTTTGCCCCGATTGCCATCCTGGTACCTATTTCCTTTATTCTTTCCATTACCGATGCGAACATGATATTCATAATACCAATACCTCCCACCACAAGGGAAATACTGGCAATTGCACCCAGTACTATATTGAATATGTCTTTTGTCCTTTGCTGTTGCTTAAGCAGCAGCTCGGGTACCGTTATTTCAAAATCCCTTACATTGGAGTGCCTCCTTATCATCATACGGCTGAGTATTTCAGTGGAAGGGTTTATCTGTTCAGTTTCACTTACCTGTACCACAATACGGTCGAGCTGGTTGTAATTGGTCTCAAGGTCCGTTCCTGCATCGGAGCCGCCGGAGAGCACCCTGCCCATTCCACCGCCAAAACCTCCCATTACAAAAACATTCGAAGAAGCTTCCGAGGCCAGTTTTGTATTCACAAGTG
>JAAYJR010000556.1 GCA_012522835.1 Bacteroidales bacterium | reverse complement strand
TATGCCAAAATCAAATTATGCCTCGAAAGTATAAAAATTTCGATTCATTTAACTGAGGAAATAATATTTAAAGTATAATATGCCATTTAAAAGCCCGGTGTTTAATTGCAAAGCAACATCGCACCGGGCTGACATCAGTTATTCTAATACTGAAATATAAATGAAAGGATGGATTACATTATAATTTTTAATTATCGTCTGCAGGTTCTGTGCTGACCAATTCGAAATTTTGCTCTAAGCTATCTCCCCCGTTAAGGTCCAGGTTTTCTTTGGTCTGGGTGTTAAAGCTATCTTTTTCGCATGTAAGGGAATATAGTCCCGGGGGGATTCCTATTATGCGATAAAGTCCCAGACTGTCAGTCAGGGCTGTTGTAACTGTATCAGCTCCTGAAAGAAGTGTCAATAATGCATTCTCTATAATTGCATCAGTTGTATCTGTTACAGCACCATATATTTCGGCTGCCGCTATGGAAGCTACTGCCCTTATTACCGGCTTGAAAATAAACCCGACAACCTTATCATAACCATGCTTCATATTTCCCCTCAATACAAATGAACGGCTTACATCAAAGTCAAGGAGCACTTCAGATATCATATTTTCCCCCAGATCAAGTGCCGGATTAATTTTAATTTTGAGTCCGCTTGCATCGCCACTGGGTACTTTAAGGTCAAAATAGGTGCTGTCTTTCAGCATTATACCGGCATCTGTAATGTGTAACCTTATTTCGTCATAAGTTCCTGCCGGCACATCTGTTTCGGACAATATTTCTGTAACTCCGTTCGACAGGGAGAGAAGGTTAAGAGTCATATTGTCTTCCAGTTCAATCATAATTACTGAAAGGCTATCGTTATCGTCACCTTCTTCTGAATCCTGCTTTAGCAGCTTAATCCAGTCGATTGTAATATTTGCCTCAGAAACCAGGTCCGCCGGGAACGGTGCATCTGTCATTTTAATGATTACAGTACCTGTTTTATCGCTGTTATACTCGTTTAAATCTTCAGCGAAGTCATTACATCCGGTTAATAATCCGGTTACTAAAATTGTTAATGCAAAAAATGTTAGTCTCATAACTGTATTATATTTATTTTATTTTTCTCAGTAAATTTGTATTTCAAAAGCAATGGTTCACAGATGATCTGAAGAGCACTTTCCAGGCTGCCGGTTTCTATAGTGCCCGAAAAGTGTTTGTCAGTATCTGATTTTATTTCAATATCAACACTAAAAAAGGATTCCAGTTTTTCAAAAACATCAGTTAATTTTTCGTTTGAAAAGGAGGCCTGAAAAATTGCAAAATCAGGATAGCCGGTTTCTGATTCCAAACTTATTTTTTGTTGTTTATTGTTGTCGCCTGAAAAACCGGTACCCGGATCCAGCACCCATGAATCTTTATTGTAGTGTGTTTTCACTAATCCCTGAAAACATTGAACATTCAAATTTTTATCATGGCTTTCGACCGAGAACCTGGTGCCCAGAACTTCAACTTCCCCTGATTCAGTGAGGACTTTAAATTTTTGATTTTTAACTACTTCAAAATACGCTTTGCCTGATAAATGAACATTTCTGGTCCGTATATATTTTTTAAATTTTACTGAACTGTTATGGTGCAGTACAATCCTTGACTGATCAGGCAACCGGCAGGCAGCTATTTCATCATCTCCTGACTGATAAGAAGTAGTGGCTGTAAGAATATAAATAATTATAAGGATAGCTGCAGTAGCTGCAGCAGAAACTGCGGTCCTGACAAACCAGTTTATCTTTGTATTATTCCTGTTACTATTTTCAGACTGGTTAATTTTTTTAAGAATAGTGTCCAGGGCCTCCTTTTTGTCTGAACTAGAAGGTATCTGGTAATGGTGAATCAGCTGATCAGCCAACTGGGAGATTGATTGATTATTTTCTTCAAACCTGTTCATATTACATTAAGGATTTCCGGACACTATTACTTATTTGTTTATAATATCCATTCATTGCAGTTTACCCTACCTTATTTTCAATAAATTTTAAGATTTATAAAAAATAAAGGAGTAAATCCCAAAGCAGAAATGTCTGAACGGACAGTCAGGGAACCTGTATCTGATGAGAACCTGAGATAATCTACTTCAACAATATTCTTACGGTTGAAAATATTAAGCAGGGATGCCCCGGCCTGCAGCAGTAAGTGGTCTTTTCTGAATTCCCGCACCAGAGCAAGGTCGATTTGAGAAAAATGATCAGATCTGGAAACAGATACCTCCGGCCCTGATTCGGTCAGTTTCACAACAGGGAGTCCGCTTGCATAATTCCAGCAGCCGGTTAGTTGCCAGTTTTTCCATGTTATCATCTCAGTTATCTTCAGACGGTGCATGCGGTCATCATAGCCTGGAAACCATTTATCATTTAAGATATTGTCAATTTTTTCTTCTCGCTCAGAAATTGAATAACCTGCCATATGGTTAAAAATATAATGTTTTTTTTGAAGGAACAGGTCAATCCCTTTTACCCGTTCCTTGCTTATAAGTGGTATATATGTTACATTGATATTATCTCCTTCATCCGGATAATGAGAAAAATAATTGAGTTTCCCGGAAATTTTCTTATTATATGCTTCGATATCCAGATACCATCCGTTTTTTTCAAATTTACTGCCCGCTATATAATGAATACCTTTAACCACACCTTTCTGATCTGGTCCCGGCAGATGCCACAACTGATTGAAATGGCCTTCACTGTCGAACCTTTTTACTCCGCTTAAAAATTGATAGTAGACTCCTGATAAAAAGTATATGCTCAGGTTTTGTGCCGGAACCATTTCTATTCCTCCCCTTGGCTGCCAATATGTTTTTTTACTGTTAATATCTGTATTGGCCCTTATTCCCAGTCTTAAATTCAGCAGGTCATTCAAATAAACCCGTTGTTGTATAAACCCGTTGATAAGTGTCATTTCGTTATTATCTGCAATAGAATCGGACAGAATATTCTGATCTGTCCGCTGAGCAAAGAACCGGTACCTGTATTTGTCGGATATGATTCCAATACCGGCATCTGTGCGAAAATCACCTTTGTTAAACGTTGTTCTCCAGTCAGCACGATATTCTTCTACATGGTTTGTGCCGTTATCAATATCGCTTGTTAGGCGCATATAACTATTTTCTTTTGTCTTTGCAAGCCCTTTGCCTTTACCCACACCCTGGCCGGGATTTTCAATTATTTCTGTAATCTCCTTAAGTTCACCGGTTTCATCAATAATTGATTTATCAAGATCAGAAAATCCTGCAGACAATGAATGAAACCATTCATCATCCGCCTGCCAGTCCATCTTTATACTCATTCCGGCATT
>JAAYJR010000568.1 GCA_012522835.1 Bacteroidales bacterium | reverse complement strand
TTATAATTCTCAGGACTGCCTACTGTTGCAGCAAACTTACCATATTTGTTTGCGACATCGGCTACCCGCTTTCTCGTCTCTGTCAACAACGGATGGTCCCACTGTCCGGGCGCACCTATCCCGTGACTAAAATCTCCGGGACCGAAAAAAAGCATATCATATCCTTCAAGTTCTGCGATTGCCTCTAAATCTTCCAGCGGTTCGGGATCCTCTATCTGTAATATCACAAACCGTTGTTCGTTTGCCTGCTTTAAATACTTATTGAAATCCATGTCTGTATATCCTCCATCGGCATTGCCACCGTCAACCGGCCTTCGTCCCACAGGATGGAACCTGGTCATATGAACAACCTTTTTTGCATCCTCAAGGTTCATCACATGCGGAACCAGGATCCCTGTTGCATCCATCTCCAGAGGCCTGATATAATCACTGTAACTGCCTCTGGCAACCCGGACCATTACATCTGCATCATTTGTCTTTGCTGCCCAGATTCCCGAGGCCATCAATGACCAATCAAGGCCTATATGCTCCTGGTCAAGCCAGATACAGTCAAACCCACACATTGAGGCAATTTCTGATACCCGGCTATCAGCAAGGTTCATCTTAAAACAGGTTGCAACTTTCCCGGACCTTAATATCTCTAAAACACGACTTCTTCTCATAATAATTTATTTTTATTAAAAAATTTATGCTTTTCAAATTAAAATAATTATCATATGGGAACAGATTATAGTTCCATATCAGTGATAAATATCAGATTTATTTTCCATAAAAGGCAAGGATTGCCGATTCATTCCTGTTGCAATATTAGTTTATAGGTTAATGGCAGTCTCTGTTGTATCAGATCCAGCTGCTCACGGGAAATGACCTCTCCGGAAAGCGGAACTTGCAGGGTATAATTCTTTAATTCATTTATACCCCTGACAAAATACTGATATTCATATCTAAACCTTTTCCCCTCTTCCTCGGTTTGTACCGAAGATTCGAATTTATTTGGCACACTAATATAGAAACGGCTGGTTTTGAGACGATCAGAACCGGCACTATTAAACAAATTATTTTCATAAAGATGTCTGTACAGCTCCCTTGCTGTATTCAGGGCCGGATCAATTATATATACTGAATCACCTATAAGTGCTGAATACCTGTCTGTTTGCCTCAGCTCACTAAATACCTCATCAATAATATCGGACACATAAGGATAATGAGTGCAACCCAGGATTATTGCCTTCAGAGGTATATTATCACCTTTCTCTTTAATCTGTTCTATAAGACTTACAATATGAAATCTTGTATAATTCTCAACAGAATTAAGTTGTATTGTGTCTGATTCTTCAATGTTTTTACCATTAAAAAGGATAGCGGATCCGGAACTGTTAAAATTATAATATGGAAACAGCTCTTTATCTATTCTGTATTTTTCATCCCGTAATGAAGGGCCCTGATATTCTTTATATGGACTGCTGAAGTGCTTATTGATAAATTCAGGTTTATTGTCGATTGACTCATGAAGGCCTTTCCCTCCCTGCTGTATAATGGCAATCCTCCCCAGACGGCTCTGCGCCAGGCCATTCAATGTTGTAACATAAGCCTCTGAACTTACAGTTGCCGGAGTTGCAAATATTGCAACAGTTGCATCTTCTTCCGGACTTATTACTTCAAGTGCCCCCTTACATCCGGCATCTATTACGCCTATAACCTTAAGTCCGGTACCCAGGTAGTTATACAGCTCTTCAACATGTCCTTTCCCGTATGCGGTTGCGGTATTGCAGGCAATTACCAAAGCCTTAATTCCCGGCTTATCATAAAATATCTCCGGAGAGTCAGGCGACAGATGGTATCTGTTATTCAGCAAAAACAAGGCATCTTTAAGTATATGCTCTACCAGTAGCTCCCCTTTTCCTGATTCAACATAATTACTGTAGGGCATATTTGCCTGGTCAGCGAGATAAAGGAATTGCTCATGATGAAAATCATTTAATCCGTCAGGCTTGTTTTCATGTACCATATTAAAAAAATCTGCATTTATGATGGCATCAAATACTGTTAAACCACCAATCCCGGAATCAAATACTCCTATAGCACTTCTCTTGTCAGGTGCTGATATTCTCTTTTTATCAACAAAATAAAATGAATCTGAATCTTTGCTAATTTGTTCAATGAACTTTCCATGAGGCACCAACAGTCCGGGCA
>JAAYJR010000407.1 GCA_012522835.1 Bacteroidales bacterium | reverse complement strand
TGTATTACCAGGAGATTTATTCATTTATCGTGCATCCTAATATTATCATACCGAAAATACTTTAATAATTTGATTTTGAAAAAGAAATGATCTATTTTTAATTGGAGTAATAAAAGGAATGCTTAAAATATTTCACCATTCATAAATAAATTATGTTTCCTTAAAAATGAAACGAGTATGATCTGACATATATGAGTTTTCCCGACTAAAATTAGAAATAGTTTTATAAACTCATTGAAAACTAAATTTTTAATTATGAGAATATCAATATCAACTCTTATTATTTTACTATTATCATTCAGCGTTTTCGGACAAAATAGTGTTGGTGATCAGAGCAATAAAAATTCTACTGAGGTTATTATTGAATGGAATGACAAAAGCCCGGATGGATCCATAGAAGTTCTAAATGGAAATTTAACCAAAATCGAGATTGAAGAAGGAGCAGGACAAATTACAGGAAATAAATATAAGCTCAAATCCTCAGGCAGGAATCGCCTGAAAGTCAAACTGGATAATATAAATATCAATGAGGGTTCAGGAGCTACGGTAATAACTGTCAAAACAGCAGAACAACCATTCTCGTTCTTTCTGCGCGATGTCAATAAAAAATTCCCGGTTTATATTCCGGAATATAAAGTGGTTGTCCTGCCAGGAGATGATCACAGAACCTATTCAGAAATCGAATCAGAAATTTCTGACAGGAAATTGATATCAAAATTAAGGCAGATAGAAACTGAACCGGAAGAATCATTTGAAACTGTTAAAAACAGAACCCGCAATCAGACTGTCCCTACATGGTTAGGGATAAGTCGTGATATACGAATGTTTGAAATAAAACAAGGTCTGGAAGATTCACCTGCTCAGACAGACATAATTTCTCCCAAAAATTCTTCCAGGCCTTTAACAGTTGCCGAAACAAATAACCTACCTGTAAATTATCTGTTCACATCAGGAAGGGGACAGGGAGTGGAAGTGACTGTTAAAAGATGGCTGGAACAAGGTGTTTTGCCAATTTTACACTCTGAACAAACAGATGGAGAGATCAATTATCACTCCACATCTTTTGTGTCTTTAGAAAAATTGCCGCTTACTCAGAATAAAATTACCGGAACCAATTTTATGGTTGCCGACTATTATTCTGCCGGACACATGTTTACTGAGCAACAGCAACAAATTGTTGATCACGAATTGCAGGATTTTCACCAGGATACTCTGGAACAAACCGTACTATACTACAGAATAGTTGCAAAAAATACCGGGGAAGTCCCGCGTTATGCATGGTATAAAACTCCCCGGCCTGGCATCAGCACATGGGATAAAACCCCTTACTCATTTGACAAACAATCCGGGTTTTCCATGTATACAGAAAACAAAGTCTTCTGCATATCAAAACTTAACGGGGAACCATTACCTGATGAAGAGATAGCTGTACTGTTACAGCCGAATGAAACAGCTACATTCGAATTTTACATTCCACACTCACCTGTATCCGTAAACAGAGCTCACCTTTTATCAGCACAATCTTTTAATAACCGATATACTGAAGCTGTCTCTTTTTGGGAAGGTAAACTAAAAAAAGCTGCTCATATCAATGTACCTGAGAAGAGAATAGATGAAATGATAAGAGCAGGATTGTTGCATCTTGACCTGATTACCTATGGCAACGAACCTGATGGCACACTCGCCCCTCTTATAGGGGTCTATTCACCCATAGGAACTGAGAGTTCACCCATTATACAATTCTACTGCTCAATGGGATTGCATGATGAGG
>JAAYJR010000265.1 GCA_012522835.1 Bacteroidales bacterium | reverse complement strand
GAAACCACAACTACTGTCACAACATCTTCTTCAATACGGTATGTAAGCCTGTTCTTTTTATCAATTCTTCGGCTCCAATAACCAGAAAGTTCATATTTAAGTTTTTCCGGATGACCAATTCCCGTTGTTGGATGTAGTTGAAGTTCTTTAAATATTGTTTGAATTTTACTGATTGCTTTTTTTGATAGCTGCCAATATCTTCTTCGCATTTTAAGATAACTGCACCTTTCTGATGTTTTTCAGATTCTTGAATTTTTTTTACGTATTCAGGGTTGTAAGGACTTTTATAAAAAGGAATTTTCAGTGCTTTTAATACGGATTTGATAGCTTTTAATTGTTCATCATTTTGTGGATGTATAGTAAGAGCTTCCATGTTCGTTTTATTCTGTAACATTAGAGACAAAAGTATTGTTTATTTATGTGATTTGCAATTATTACACCAATACTTTCCGGTTTAGGAAATCAGGAATTCGTAATGCAGGTTATAACTTTCACAAAGTTTAATACCTGCAATTTTGGCTTAGCCAAAATCATCAGGTTCATCCTGCTGAAGCATCAGGTACATAGCCCGGATATAGTCCTTAGCATGGCCCCAGTCGCGTTGCGCAGAGAGGTTACCAAATTCTTTCTTTTTTACCTCCCCGGCCTCGCCGTATAAGGAAGTACTCATGACTCAGGAGGAACTGACTCGTAAGACCGGAACACATTAGAGCTTTATTTCACGGATTGAGAACGGACGCACCGATATTCAGTTATCGACTTTATACCGTCTTGTTGAGATTGAACCTGGAAAGAGAATAAATTTGACTATTGGTTAAAATTATTGCTTTTCCAGATTAACATTTTCTATTTTTGCTTTTTTCAATTAACAATTTGTATATTTGCTTTATAGAATGAGAAATAATGGAAAGATTAATAAAGCTGTCACAAAAAAAGATCAATATCGTAAAAACCGGATTCAAACGGTTTTTGTACAGTGAAATTGACTGGGATCAGCCTTTAATCCTGATTAAGGGATATCGCGGAACAGGCAAAACCACTCTCTTATTGCAACAAGCAAAGGAGTTGAGCGGAAAAATTATATATCTGAGTCTGGATGATATGTATTTTGAGGCCTGTCGTCTTGCAGTACTGGTTGATACACTTTATGAACAAGGTTACAGGTATTTTTTCCTGGATGAAGTTCACCGCTATAAACATTGGTCAAAAGACCTTAAGAACATTTACGATAATTATCCCGATATAAAGGTGGCGGCTACGGGATCTTCAATACTGGAAGTCAGCAAAGGACAGGCAGATCTTTCGAGGAGGGCGATAACTTATTATCTCCCGGGTCTTTCTTTTCGTGAATTTCTTGAATTGTCTTATCAGAATATTTTTCCTGCTATAACTTTAGAGACAATTATCAGTCAACATCATGATATTGCTGCTGATTATAATGATATGCTTAATATAGAAAAAGCATTCAGGGAATATTTGCGTTATGGTTATTATCCATTTTTCGATGAGGGGAAAAAATTTTACGGACAGAAACTTCTGGAGACGACTAACCTGGTTCTTGATATTGATATTGCTCCTTATGAAGATCTTTCCTATTCCACTGTCAGGAATATGAAGAAACTATTATACATTATTGGCCAGTCTGTACCATTCACTCCCAACATTTCCAAAATATCCGGAAGAATGAATATACCCAGAAATTCCATTCTTAAAATACTTGATCTTTTGGGGCATGCCCGGGTAATATCCCTTTTACGGCGTGACACCAAAGGGATTAGTTATCTTCAGAAACCGGAAAAGATATATCTTCAGAATACTAACCTTGCCTGGTTACTGTCGGAAAACAGGCCGGACACAGGCAGTTTAAGGGAGACCTTTTTTTATAGTCAGTTAGAGGTACTTCATAACGTAACCTCTTCAAGGTTTGGTGATTTTACTATTGATGATACATATACTTTTGAAATAGGCGGGCCATCAAAGACACGCGAACAGATAAGAGGAGTCCCTGATGCATATATTGCTGCGGACGGGATAAAAGGAGGATCAGGGAATAAAATACCATTATGGCTTTTGGGATTTTTGTATTGAAAAGGGAGCCGGTTTTGTCTTGATGGAGTGTTGACTGCAGGAGCAGATGGTATTTTATGTGCGTATCAACTTTTTATTTATGGCTTTGGATAATTATTATCTAATTCCCTTGGAATAAAATATCCTTTAATGCAATTCGGATTTCTAACAGCTATCTGAATATGATTATTAGATTTAAATCCAGCATTATCGTATAAGTCTGTTCCTTCAAAAAACACTCCCCGAACCGAATTGGTAATCTTCTTTGTTAATGCTGATGATGACGGTCTCCGGATCACGTTTTCGCGTTAAACCATAACCAGTTCTTTGCCAATAAGAACATCACATCATAAAAATCTCTTCCTTTTTGCCGCGAAAGAAGTGCCGATAATCTCATTGCACAAAGTACATCGTAGGCAGGTACCGGAAGTTATTAAATTTTTGTATGTACATTTTTCCAACTCACAACTTCTATTCCTTCTGACCTCTTTTGTTCCGTATCCCCTGCATATAGTACTTTTCCATTTTTTTCACCGGAAAGGTTTAACCAGTACCTGATATTTTTAAAAAATTCCTGATGAACAGTTTTTCCTGCCTTTATTTCAACAGGTATTGTTTCTGATGGGGTATCTATGATTAAATCAATCTCCCTGCCTGTTTTATCACGCCAAAAGTATAGTTCAAACTCCTTTCCCCCGTTCATCTGTTTTTTAACTACTTCGGCTATCATAAAACACTCAAACAATGCTCCTCTTAAAGGATGGTTTATCAGGTGGTTTATCGTTCTTATCTGCAATAAAG
This sequence comes from Bacteroidales bacterium, assembly GCA_012522835.1. Lineage (GTDB taxonomy): Bacteria > Bacteroidota > Bacteroidia > Bacteroidales > Prolixibacteraceae > JAAYJR01. Next base: position 310 of record JAAYJR010000265.1, on the reverse strand, counting down.
AACAGGCAATCGCGCTATCGTAAAAATAGAGTTTAGGCCGTTTTACAATGGTTTTATTAAAGTTTTTATAAAAGGGCCTGAGCAGGAATATGATGAAGCTGCTTTCCAGTATGCCAATCCACGACTGGATGGTTTTTACATCAACCCCTGCTTCCACGGATAATGATGTATAGTTGAGCTCCTGTCCTGTACGGCCTGCCAACAAACGCATAAACCGCTCAAAAACCAGTAAATCCGTAATGTTTTTTATTTGCCTGACATCCCGTTCTATATAGGTTTTTATATAATTCGGGATCCATTCATCGTATGG
>JAAYJR010000354.1 GCA_012522835.1 Bacteroidales bacterium | reverse complement strand
TGATCTTTATCGTTTCAACCTGATTTTCCGAAACTATCTGCATAAGATAAAAACCTGGTTTAAGAATATTCAGGTTCTGCAGCATAATTTTAGTTGCATCATTTCTTATCTCCTGCCAGATCAACTTCCCATCTGTCTGGTAAAAGCTGATCCTTATTTTTTTATTTATCTCCTTACTGAGTTTTCTCATTATTATATAGTCTGTTGCCGGATTAGGATAAACCATCCACAAAGTGTTATATTCCCATTGTTTAACGACATTTGCTTTCAGGATATAATCAGCTATTTGCATATCGGGGATACCATAACCAACCAATGAATCAGGATTATTATAAAGATGTGAACTCTGTTCCAATGCTTTCTTTACCTGCCACGCAGTTGCACCGGGGTTCGCCTCCCACAGGCATGCCGTTATTCCGGCAATTACAGGTGAAGAGTATGAAGTTCCGTTTCCTGTACCAATTGTTCCGTCATGTTTTTGAATTACGGTATTCCAGCCCACTGCCGCAACATTTGGTTTAATATCACCATCAGAGGCGGGCCCGTATGAAGTAAAAGGAGCAGGAACTCCCTCTTTATTAACTGCGCCTACTGCTATAACACTGTCACCGTCAGAAGGAGCTATAATATATTTCCATCCCTGATTGTCTCTTCCTTCATTGCCTGCACTTGCAAATACAAGTATACCCCTGGATACTGCAATGTTAGCAGCTTTCGTGACCCGGGTTGTATTCCCGTCCATATCCGCATATGTATGATTCATATTACTGTCGTCGAAAGTAAAATAGCCAAGCGAAGAATTAATAATGTCGACTCCGGCACTGTCCGCATATTCTGCTGCTGCAATCCAGTTGTCCTCCTCTGTTATAAATTCAGTATTAATATCCTCAGACCTTATAAGCAGGTAGGATGCCTCAGGTGCAGTTCCCACCAATTTCCCCGGAAAATTTCCGGCCATAATTGAAAGCACACTCATACCGTGGTAATGCATTTCAAAAATATCCTCACTGCTATCAACAAAATCTTTTATTCCTAAAATCCGGTTTTCTGTCCACAGACTGTCAAAAGCCGGGTATTCATCAACTTTATAAAATCCTGCATCTAATATTGCAATATGTATACCCTCCCCTCTGTAGCCCTGGTTATGAAGAAACTGACCATTCAGCTGGTTTACCTGACCTGATGACTGCCCGTAAAGAGTTGTGTCAATCTCCAGTAATTTGCCGGGCGAAATTGGATCCGTTAGTTTATTTCCGGCTCTCTTGTTAATCATGTAACTTTTTGTAAGCTCAACCTCCCTGACAAAAGGCAGTTGCTTTATATTATCCATAATATCATCGTCCTCAGCTTTTACCGTAACACTATTCATCCATTTTGACGAGTGAACTAATGTACAACCGAGGTCTGTCACTTTTTTGATATAAACCGGGTCAACTGGCAGGTCTAATGAATCTATCAGGATATTCTGCTTCTCCCTTCTGATTAAAGCCCTTTCAGAAAGATAAGCATTGGGATCGGACAACCGCCAGGGAGTATTTTTTTTATCAGAAAAAGCAACCCGGTAATATAACTGGGCTTTTGCTCCTAAACCAGTTAAAGATAAAACGGTAAAAACAATGTAAATTATAATTCTCCTCATACTGCACCGCCATTAAACCAGCATAGATAAAAATATGGCACAAATTAATCAATTAAACTGAACTTTAACGCATTTTTTGAATTATGTTCATATATCCTGACGGATCCCGAATAAATTTTTCAGGATCAGGAATCTGGTATCTTTGTTCATCTAACTCTCTCATTTGCAAATTGTCCATACTGTCTCTCACTTCAGGATTTAGTAATTTTCCTTTATCATATTTAAGACTGTAAAGAAATTCTCCTGAGCTGTCATAAAATTTCCATTCCCCTTGTCTCAGATTATCCTGATAATATGCCTCCATCTCCATCCGGCCATTCTCAAAAAAGACAAGGCAGAGGCCGTTACGCTTATTATTACTGAATCTACACTGCATATAAGGTTTCCCGTTTTTGAAAAAAGCCTGATATTTCCCTTCCTGCTTTCCGTCAGCCCACTCAACTTCTTCATAAACTTCACCCGAAGGATAAAACTTCCTGGCGATGCCATGTTTTTGACCGTTAGCATACTTCTCTTCAGAGACCTTTATATTTTCTGAATACAAGTACCAGGTTCCCTCCTTTCTCTCATTTACATACTGTCCCTCTGCAATTTTTTTCCCAGTCTTGTCGAATAAACTTGCATACGCAGAATCAGAATTTTCGACATACTTCAGTCTGGCTTTTATCTGTCCGCTCTCATAGTATCTTAGCCAATCACCCGAAGGCTTTCCGCTTTTAAACTCTCCCTTATACATTAGTTGTCCGTTTGGATACTCTTTCTGCCACAGTCCGTGTCGCTGTCCCTCAGAATTAATTTGATTAACCTGAGAAAAAGAGATAAAAGGGATGACCAGGAGTATTAATTGCAATAGTTCTCTCATTTTTCAAATGATTAAAATAATGATTTTCAAAGGCATAATATTAACTCGCATATGTTTTAATCATACCCTTGAGTCCCGATTTAAATCGGGATTCTCGTTTCATTCTACAATAGAACCGGAAAATATACAAAATATTTTGAGACAGCAATATTGCATCAGAAATTAAATCATAGAACAGTTGTTACAATATACAGCCTGACAGAAAAAATAATGCCTGCCACCTCACTTTCGGGTAGAGGTAACAGGCAGGTATATATATTGTATTATCTGTTAAGCAGCCACTCAGCTTATCACATGAGGCATAAACACCACATGTTCAAACCTTTTTAAAGTCGTACTTTTTATTTGACTTCTTCAAAATCAACATCAGTTACTTCACCATCATCCTTAGGACCAGTATGTGTCTGACTATCCTGGGCTCCCCCGGTTGTCTGACCTCCCTGTCCCTGTGAAGCCTGAGTTGCATTATACATCTCCTGGGATGCGGCAGAGAAGACTGTATTTAACTCATTCATAGATGCATCTATTGCAGCAATATCCTGATTTTTATGAGCCTCCTTTAACTTTGCCAGCGCATCCTCAATTGGTTTTTTCTTGTCAGCAGGAATCTTATCTCCATAATCTTTCAGCTGTTTTTCGGTCTGGAATATCAGACTGTCAGCCTTGTTAAGTTTATCTGCCCTCTCTTTTGCATTTCTGTCAGCTTCAGCATTTGCCTCGGCTTCCTGCTTCATCCTTTTGATCTCATCATCTGAAAGGCCAGATGAAGCTTCAATCCTTATAGATTGCGATTTACCTGTAGCTTTATCCTTAGCATTGACATGGAGAATCCCATTGGCATCTATATCAAAGGTTACCTCAATCTGTGGTATGCCGCGTGGGGCCGGTGGAATTCCGTCAAGATGAAACCTGCCGATTGTTTTATTACCGGCTGCCATCGGCCTTTCGCCCTGTAGCACATGAATTTCAACTGATGGCTGATTATCAGCAGCAGTTGTGAATGTCTCAGACTTTTTGGTTGGAATCGTAGTATTCGCTTCAATAAGCCTTGTCATTACTCTGCCCATTGTCTCTATACCCAATGAGAGAGGTGTAACATCGAGAAGCAGTACATCTTTTACTTCACCTGTAAGCACACCCCCCTGAATAGCAGCACCAATAGCTACAACTTCATCAGGATTTACCCCTTTTGAAGGATTTTTCCCAAAAAACTCTTTTACTTTTTCCTGAACGGCAGGGATTCGTGTAGAACCGCCGACCAGTATCACCTCATCTATATCACTGGTGCTTAAACCTGCATTTTTCAATGCTTTTCTGCAAGGTTCAATAGTTGAATTTATGAGAGAATCGGTAAGCTGCTCAAATTTTGCACGGGTCAGTTTTTTTACAAGGTGTTTAGGAATTCCATCAACAGGCATAATATATGGCAGGTTTATCTCCGTTTGTGTAGAACTTGACAATTCAATTTTTGCCTTTTCTGCAGCTTCCTTCAATCGCTGTAATGCCATAGGGTCGCGTTTGAGGTCTACACCTTCATCTTTTTTGAATTCCTCAGCAAGCCATTCTATGATCATCTGATCGAAATCGTCACCACCCAGGTGGGTATCCCCGTCAGTTGACTTCACCTCAAAAACCCCGTCTCCAAGTTCCAGAATAGAGATATCAAAGGTCCCGCCACCAAGGTCAAAAACAGCAATCTTCAGATCCTTGTCCATTTTATCCAGGCCATAAGCCAGAGATGCTGCAGTCGGTTCATTGATTATTCTCCTGACCTTCAGTCCGGCAATTTCGCCAGCCTCTTTTGTAGCCTGCCTCTGAGAATCACTGAAGTATGCAGGAACAGTTATAACAGCCTCAGTAACTTCCTGTCCCAGATAATCTTCCGCTGTCTTTTTCATTTTTTGCAATATCATTGCTGAAATTTCCTGAGGAGAATATTTGCGATCATCAATCTGAACGCGGGGGGTATCATTGTCTCCCTGTACCACCTTGAAGGGTACCCTGGCGATCTCTTTGGATACACGTCCATAAGTTTCCCCCATAAAGCGTTTAATAGAAAATACAGTTTTAGCTGGATTTGTAATTGCCTGCCGTTTTGCCGGATCACCTATCTTTCGTTCACCGTTCTCCACAAATGCAACAACTGAAGGAGTTGTCCGTTTCCCTTCACTATTGGGTATTACCACAGGTTCATTACCTTCCATCACTGATACACATGAGTTGGTTGTTCCCAGATCGATTCCAATAATTTTTCCCATTTTCTTTATATTTCGTTATTTATATTACCTTACTGTTTATGATAAAATTTTGATCCGAACGATTGTCATACATATTAAAAAATGTATGTACTACCGGACCAATTTTTGATCATTATAAATTCTGACTGGTAAATAGCAATGACTGTGCCACCATTAAATTGAACCTCAATTGCGAAATTATGACACAAGTTAAGCAGTTAAATAAATATTTATCTGTCAATACCGGTGACAAAAAGGCAGAATTATCCTAACTGCTTATTTACCGCGACAATTCAAAATAATTTTATAAATTAGAGCCCTTGACAACGACAAACCGTTTACTATGACAAAAAAACCATTAAGGACTGAACCTAAAAAACGTCTCTATTCGTTAGATGCACTTCGCGGATTTGATATGTTTTGGATCACCGGCGGCGGATTACTCGCAATCACAATCTCAAAAATGACCGGCCTTGACTGGCTGGAGACACAAATGCATCATGTCAAATGGGAAGGGTTCAGGTTTCAGGACCTGATTTTCCCTCTGTTTATGTTTATTTCCGGTGTAGCCATACCTTTTGCCATAAGATCAAGAATTGAAAAAAACATTCCACCCCGAAAACTTATCAGAAAAGCTTTCATAAGGCTTGTTACACTCATTGTATTGGGCATCCTCTATAACGGAACCTTTAAAAATGGTTTTGCAGATGGCAGGATTGCCAGTGTACTTGGACAAATCGGTATTGCTTATTTTTTCGCATCTCTCATATCTGTATACTTCAAATCCTTACAAAGCCTTTTTATATGGCTTGCAGCAATCCTGACTGCTATTGGTATAATCCAGTTGTTAATACCCGTTCCGGGAATCGGTGCCGGTGTACTTACCCCCGAGGGATGTATCAACGGGTATATCGACAGATTACTGCTGCCGGGAAGGCTTTATGGAAAGGTATTTGATCCTGAAGGGATATTATGCAGTATCTCAGCAACCGGCATAACTCTTATGGGAACTTTGGCAGGCACTATTCTGAGGAAAAGAGAAAAAACCGACCTGCAAAAAGTTGGCTGGCTCTTTTCTGCCGGGGTTATATCTGTTTTACTGGCCTTACTTTTTTCGACCTTTTATCCTGTTATAAAAAGTTGCTGGACTTCCACTTTTAACCTGCTTGCCGGCGGGATCAGCTTCCTGCTGCTGTCTCTTTTTTATCTGGTAATTGACCACTGGGGCTTTAAATGGTGGGCATTTTACTTCAGGGTAATCGGAATGAATTCCATTTTTGTTTATCTGTTTACCAGAATTGTTGATGTTAAAGCGATAACTACATTTTTCCTGGGCTGGATTATAAATAATACCGGTGCAGCCGGGGAATTAATACTCCTGGCAGGGAATCTGGCCATTATCTGGCTGCTTTTGTATTATATGTATAAAAAGAATATCTTCTTCAGGGTATAGCGCTGATCAATACCTGCTTTTATAAATTGAAACCGAGAACCGGGGGCCGGGAACTATAAATTGTTCAACCGGAGCAATACGAAGTGCCAGCTCTGCTTCCATCCTGTAACGTGAATTAATCTGTGAGAAATATTCAATATAGGGTATAAAGCTGTGTCTGACAGGTTCAGGATTTTCAAAGCTGTTGACTACCATCCCCGGCACATATTTCAGTCCGAAGGTGAGCTCCGATTTGAGGTCAGGATAATAACTCCATCCTGCAGCAACCTCCATCAATAGCCAGTCATGATGCTTATACCCATTGTAACTCATATTGACAGAAAAATTACGGTTCCATTCATTATTGCAGTATTTAACATTCTCAAACTGAACATAACCTCCATAAACAAAATCGGGCTCCCTGTTATAATAATTAAAAAAAGGGCCAAACTCAATACGGCTTCCCTTAAGTCTTGGCCTGAATTCAGTAAGTTCCCAGTAATTCAGGATATCTGACGGAACCTCAAGCAACATCTTCCAGTTTAAAAATTCTTTGAGGCTGATTATCTCCTTCTCTCTGTCATGCCCTGCTCTTATTTCCCTTCCGTGTTTAAT
>JAAYJR010000123.1 GCA_012522835.1 Bacteroidales bacterium | reverse complement strand
GTAAGGCTTCTCAATTCAGTTGCTGCAAAATATTTAAAATTGAAATGGATATCATTCAGATATTTAAGAAGTAGGTCAAATCCGGTTTTTGATCCGCACCTGGCCAGTGCAGAAGCTATATTCATTTCAAGATTGCCCCCGTACACCTTCCACCTGGGAAGATGATACTCAGTGGTTATGTATCCGCTGATATTTTCATCATCCAGCAATTTTTCAAAGCCTCTGGCAAAGGAGGCATCAGGATTACGTTCAGCATAGAAACATAAATTAAATATCCTGTTATAGAATGGAATGATCCTCAGGTCTATCCTGCTGTTAAAATAATTTCCCCTGCTACCTGTCCACTCTATCATTCTCCCTCCCGAATCAGTTCTGTTCAGGATATAACTTATTATTTTAATACTGTCATTGTCAGGTGCAAGTCCCAGCAGCGCAATATCCTGGTTTATTCTCCAGAATAATCCCTCCAGGACATTTTTCTCCCTGCCTCTTATAAAATCATAATTTTCGATATACCCGTCCGGATAGCCGTCAAACTGCTCCTGTTCAAAAAGATCCTTCAACTCTCCTGCAATCAGTCCGTTGCCGGCAGGTTCCCCAAACCAGGCCATGGCTTTGGCAATTAATAACTTCCCGTTTTTATCAGAAGTTTTCCTGAACATAGCCTTTAATTCAGGAAGGGCTTTTTCTTTCGGAAGCCTGCAGCAATCGTAAAGAAACTCTGCCTTACCCTGTGCCAGATTTTCTACACGTCCCCTAACCTCATCCGGATCATTTATCTTATTTCCGGATTTTCCCGATGAAAACTCTTCAGGGATATATCCTGCTGCGAACCATTCCTTTTGTAATCCCGAAACATCATATTGGGCAACACTGGTATTCTTTGCAGCAATATCGGCAGCTATCTGTCCGGTATGATAGCCAAGTATTGAGAGATCACCCGACATTCTGGTAAACTGAAGTGCATTATGTGTCTGGCTGAATGCTTTCCCTGTTACGAGTAAACCATCTAAACCTTCAGGTACAACTGACCTGTATGGTATCTCAATCCTCACCACATTAGAATGAGGAAGCAGGAAACCGCACCTGGTAAATTCAGAATTCCCGACATAATGAGGGTCATAATCGCTGCTTGCTGCTGAGATAATATCCTCAAAATGACTTTGCTCAACAGCATCAACCAGGTTCAACTCATAAAGGCCTTTTATCCGCCTCGATTCCCTGACAGTCAGATAGGGATAAAAATCATAAAAATGTGCTTCGTAATGAGATAAAAAAAGCCCTCTTTGAAACTCAGATAATCTTGATGTATCAATCAGGTCATAATCTGAACTGGGATAAGAAGGAGGTTTGCTTCCTCCGACAATATTCCACTGGCTGTAATTCTGGGTTATACCTGCCCTTTGCTCACCATGATAGCAGACAGCACCAGCAAAAGCAGCTATATCAGCATCACCTGTACCATCAATTGTAACGTGTCCGGTTACTTTGAAAAGCCTGCCATTCTTACAACATAAAATACCATCAACTTTTTTATTTCTGACCAGTGAACCACAAATAATAGAACCGGGAATAAACTTACCCCCTGCTTTTTCAAATCGTTGTGCCAGATATATTTTTCTGCCGGCTCTTTTTGTGAATCCGGTTTCTTCAGTCAGCCGGGCTGATTGCTTTTCCAGTTCGTCTATAAAAGGGTTATCTTTAATGCCATGATAATAGCCCATAACTCCGCCTAAGGTTTTTGTTCCGCCCGGGTCATTGAAATAATCAACGACAACCGTGCGTGTCCCCTTTTCAGAAGCGCCAAATGCAGCAGTAATACCGGCAGTACCGCCTCCTGCAATAACAACTTCAAACCTTTTACTGTCCTTTACATACTTATCAAAAGAAAAGGAACATCTCTTAAGGGGAATTGACAACCCCGGCTCCCCTGGATCTTCGAACTTCACCTG
>JAAYJR010000508.1 GCA_012522835.1 Bacteroidales bacterium | reverse complement strand
CAAATAGATAATCTAACCCCTGAAGAAGTCGAAAAGAAGATACAGGAAGTTAAAAAATTTAAAAATATTCATTTTGAATGTAAACACAGGAAGGCAGATGGAGAGATAGTAGACATAGAAAATTTCACCAGTGTGATGGATATTGGCGGAAAGGATTATCTGCACTCAATTATTCATGATATCACTGAAAAGAAAGAGGCTGAAAATGCACTCCTTGAAAGTGAGGAGCAGAACAGGCTGCTGATGGCAAACAGCATGGATTCTATTTTATTGACCAAACCTGATGGCACTGTACTTGCAGCAAACGATGCTGCCTGTAAGATGTTTGGAATGACAGAAGAAGAGATATGTTCTGCCGGAAGAAGCAGGCTTGTCGACCAGGAAGACCCGAATCTTAATCGTCTTCTTGAAATCCGAAATAAATATGGATACGCTAAAGGAGAACTTACATATATTAGAAAGGATGGCACTAAATTTCCTACAGAAGTGACCTCCTCAATTTTTAAAAATAATAAGGGAGAGGTTTTTACAAGTATGATAATAAGAGATATCACAGATCGTCGTAAATGGGAAACCAAACTTATAAATGCAAAAGAAAAAGCGGAAGAGAGTGACAGGCTAAAGTCGGCATTCCTGGCCAATATAAGTCATGAAATACGCACTCCCATGAATGGCATACTTGGCTTTCTGGAGCTACTTAAAGAATCAGAACTTAATGACTATCAAAAGAATGTTTATTTAGATATTGTAAATAAGAGCGGTCAACGGTTACTTGATACTATCAATGATATAATTGATATTTCCAAAATAGATGTCGGTGTTGAAACTTTAAGGCTTGAGGTGGTCAATATTGTTGATGTATTGGATTATCATTATAATTTATTTAAGCCTCAGTCTGACGAAAAAGGATTAAAGTTGATTCTTGATCAGAAAGTGAATGGTTCATTTGCAAAGGTTATAACAGATAAGTATAAGCTGGACAGTATATTAAGCAATCTCATAAAAAATGCAATGAAATTCACGGATGAAGGTTATATAAAAATAGGTAATTATATTGAAAATGATTTCCTGAAATTCTATGTAAAAGACACCGGCAGAGGTATTCCTGCAGATCGGATTGATGCAATATTTGATCGTTTTACCCATGCAGATTTAAGCATAAGCAGATCACATGAAGGTTCCGGACTAGGATTATCTATTGCAAAAGCATATATAAAGATGTTAGGCGGCAAAATTGAGGTCAGGTCAGAAATAGGTAAAGGATCTCTATTTTTAATTTCAATCCCATACAGGTCCTCTGAATCAATTACACAGAAAGTTACTGATGTACCATCACCATGCAAAAAACTTCCCGAAGGTCTTACAATATTGGTTGCGGAGGATGATAACATCAGTTTTAAATTAATTGAAATTATCCTCAATAATGAGGGGATTAATATGATACGTACAGTTAATGGTGATGATACTGTACGGATTATTCGGGAAAATCCTGATATACCTATCGTTCTTATGGATATGAAAATGCCCGGCATGAATGGTATGGATGCTACACGAATAATACGTGAGTTCAATAAGGATATAATAATAATTGCACAAACAGCCTTTGCTTTATCGGGAGATAAAGAGAAATTTATGGAAGTCGGTTGTAACGGATATATATCTAAACCGGTCAAAAAGGATGAGTTACTCAGAGTGCTGGAGACGTATTGTTCAAAAGAGTAAACATCGGAAGTATAATTAAATTTTTCCAGCTTCATAATTTTTATGGAGCTGGATTTTTTGGTATTTCCGGTAAGTGAAATATAGTTTCTGTTTCTTTTCTTTCCGCAAATTTATCTATACAAACAAATCACAATAATCAATAGTATTACTGTATCACTATTTTCTCGCTCTGTTGATGATAATCCCACCGGATTATCAGGTAGTATATACCTTTACTTAAGTGTGATACATCAAAAAATTCCTCCCACTCAGATTTTGAAGATTCAATAATTCTTTCTTCAACAAGCTGTCCTTTTGAATTCATAAGCTTCAAGTCGATATTTTCATTTATTGCAGATATTGTTCTAAAGCTGAACCTGCCGGAATTAGGATTGGGAACAATCATATACTTAAGGCCGTTACTGTTTATCTTAATTGCAGGAGAGGGGAACAGAACAGTTATCTCATTGTAACACGAAGCAATATTGCCACATAAGTCGGCAACTGAATATTCCCGTCTAACTTTATAAGATTCTCCTGTAATGTATACGGATGCACTATCTAATACGAACGAATACTCATCCAGGCCGCAATTGTCATAGATATTTCCGCCGTTGTCAATAAAAGCCGCAACAGTAGTTATTGAATCCGGAATATCGTTAATGAAGTTTACATTACTGTCAGGAGGACATGTTATTGAAGGTGGTATATTATCACTTACCTGAATATTTTGTACATGGATTTTTTCATTTCCACATTTATCTTTTGCAGTCCATCTGCGCACAAGGAGGAAGTTATTTTCGCATGATCCATTCGTTTTTTCTTCCGCGAACTCAACAGCAGCATTGTCTCCCTTTGAGTCTGCAGCTGTCAGGATGTCTGGCGGAGGTATTGAATCACAATCCACTACAGCATCTGTTGGCAGCTCTTCATTGAATTCCGGGGCAGCGGTGTCAGGCATGAAGTTTATGGTTATTGATATGTCCTCATCGATAATTACATCAGTCACAATACTGTCATTACAGGCTACGTCACTTAACCAGTTATCAAACAGGAAGCAGTCGTCGGGTAAGCCTGTTATTGTAACTGTTGTGCCTTCGTCATAATAATATATGCCGGGTTCGGGCATTGTTGTACCACCATCGGGATTATTTACCGTAATTGTCAGTGAATATTGGCGAGGCAGCACTTCCAGCCCTGCACTCTGTACAGGTGCTCCCGGTGACGCGCCGGTTTGTGCCGCCGGCAAGACTTCAAATCTTATCTCTTTTCCTATATCTGCGTCTGTCAACAGATATGACAATGAGACTGCCCCTTCTATTGGTGAATCGTTTCTGAGCCATCTGTATGAGGAGGAACCTTCCTGGTCGCTGTCTGTATCGTTATATGTATATGAGCCGGTCAGCAGTTGTCCTGCCCGTGCTGTTCCTAGTATAACAACATTAGTGGCATAGGGAACAGAATTCTCAGATAAAGGATTAATGATTACCTCTGCAGATGGGTCAGAGGTACAACCGTCGGCACTGATTACAGTAAAAGTATAAGTGCCCGCAGGAAGCCCTTCTACTGTATAACTTATCCCTGTGCCGGAATATGTTATGCTGCCGGGGTTTCTGATCAGTGCCCATATTCCTGTTACCGGCAGCCCTGTAAGCACTACACTGCCTGTGGTAACCTCATTTGTTGGTTGGGTGATATTCCCCACTGCCGGTGGGTTAGGAGTTGGCGGTTGATTATTAATAACTATGCTTACCGAGGCTACTGACGTTTTCCCTTCAGCATTGGTCACTGTAAAAGTGTAGGTACTTGCAGGTAGTCCTGCTACGGTATAGCTTGTCCCGCTGGCTGAATAGGTTTCTCCACCGGGATTCTTTGTCAGGGTCCACATCCCGGTTGACGGCAGTCCGTTGAGTACAACTGTTCCTGTTGCAACATTACAGGTAGGGTGTGTGATAGTGCCAACCACAGGAGCATCGGGTATGTCAGGCTGTGGGTTTATAACCACCTCTGTTGAAGAAGAGGAGGTACAACCTTCTGCATTGGTGACAGTGAAGGTATAATTTCCCGGTGCCAGTTCGGTAACGGTATAGGTTGCTGCTGAGCCTGTATAGGTTTTTCCGCCGGGATTTTCTGTAAGTGTCCAGGTGCCTGTTGCCGGCAGCCCTGTCAGTACTACACTCCCGGTAGGCACTTCATAAGTAGGGTGGGTCACTGTCCCTGTAACAGGGGCGGTTGGTGTTGACGGCTGCACATTGATAACCACATTCGCGGAAGGAGCAGATGTACAACCGGCAGCGTCGGTGACAGTGAAGGTGTAGTTTCCTGTTTCCAGCCCGGTAACAGTAAAGCTTGTCCCGCTACCCGAATAGTTATCTCCACCGGGATTCTTAGTAAGTGTCCATGTACCTGTTGCCGGCAAGCCACTGAGCACGACGCTCCCTGTGGGTTCGGTGCAGTCAGGGTGGCTTATCGCCCCTACCACGGGGGCAGGAGGGGGAACACAACCGGCATTAAGGGCCATATTAAACCAGAGTGATTTGCCGGCATTAAAGATGAGCTCACCGCTAACGATGCTGATATTGATATCTGTTATCTCTGTCGCAGCACTTGCATCCCAGACCTTAACAATCACCTGATTTCCTTCCCTGTACCCGTCAATAGTCTCTGCAGTGACCGGATCATCTTTTGATGCAACGAAGGAAAGTAATGAACCGGGATTGCTAATAACCCCAACTCCGACGCAGAGGCCTTCATCAAAGACAGCAACCTCATCGCCAGCTTGTAAGTCCTCCCCGTCGATTGTTGCTGACATGACATAAAAATTCATGTGGTCATGGCCATTTCCTGACCAGCTTTTTGAAAAATGCGTCTGCCCATACACCCCACTTAAGCTGCAGACTATGGCAAGTATAAATCCTGTTATTCGAATCATAATTTATTATTTTACTATAAGTTTTTTTACAAACTCCTTATCCTGTGCAACCATTTTACAGAAATATATACCAGATGCTACCTCTCTGCTTCTTTTGTTAACCGGTATATTCCATTCTACACTATAGCTGCCGGGTTTATATTTCCCGTTAGCAAGGGTAACAAGT
>JAAYJR010000539.1 GCA_012522835.1 Bacteroidales bacterium | reverse complement strand
AGGTTTCTGGCTTCAGGATAGTATACCCAAAAAACCTTTTGCCTCATCACCTGACCTGATTCATCGTTTTCGCGTACAAATTCCCTTATCGGACAGATCCCAATAATTCTCACATTCAGAGATGAAGATTGCTTATCGAAATACCACTCTTCCTTGATCATGAACTGTTTGATCTCATTTGGCCTTATATCACCTTCAATCTCAACTTCCTTTCTCTCACCTGTATCAAAATCTATCGTCTCCTCTATGGTAGATTCGGCGCCAAATGCGTCTTGCACCTGTTCAAATGTCATAGGCACTTTAAAATCATCATCCAAACGGGCGTCATAAGGTGTAATTTGTCCATTCTCTATTCCTTCCAGTAAAAGAGATATAAGGTTCATTCTGCCATCTGTTTCAACAGTCGGATAAAAGAGTGTCAAATTCATTTTCTCGCGCAGATCTATAATACGCCAGATTTTTTTTGACCAGAAAACATCAGCCTCCCTAACGGCAGGGAGTGGCATTGGCTTTTTCTGATAAACATCTGTAATCTTATAAGCGCTGTTTACAATCTGGGCGCCTGATTGCTCTGAAAACATAAGAGAAATCAAAAATACTATTCCTGAAAAAATAACTAACTTTCTCATATCACATAATTTTAAATGAGATTGGGTCAAGATCACGTACTTCACCATCATCGCCCCTGGCCTTAATATTTGCTATATAAACAAGACTATTAGGCGTTAACCTCCTGAACTGTTCTTTTTGATCATTGGTAAAACGGTTGTTGTTAGATTCCCAGATACTCACATAACCACCGGCACCTGAAACTTGTACATTAAACTGGGTAACAGTATACTTAAAATCAAAATCAAAATCTTCCAGAACTGCCATAACACCCTCCTCAACAAGCAGACGCTCCTTACGGATTGTGCCGCCAGTTTGTCCGGCCACCTGGGCAACCGGATCGGGTACTTTCTTAACTCTCCACTGAGTAGTACCCAGTAACCGTCTTTCGTTACCAATACTCGCATAAACTGAAACAGAAGTTCTTCGTCCCAATTCATCAAGTTCATTAGGTTTTATTATATAATTGTTTCCACTTTTTATCACCTGTCCGTTGGTCATTGTTACCTCCAGGTTTTCCTGAGGAATTCCCCCTCCGCCAACATCAAACGGATTATCAAGTCCGCGATAAAATACATTCATTCGTGTAGCTGACATGGTAACACTGGGACGGGTTACCTGGTATTCCTGGCTGAAAGGATAGCTTTTTATTAAACCGGCAGGGGTTTTGTACTTTATTAAACCACTCCATTTAAATGTACCGGGTTCATTAGAACTTACACGATAGGTTGCTTTCCCGTCTTTAACCTCTACAGAACGGTTATTTATAATAATTTCCGGTTGTTGTGTTGTATCTTCGGCTGCCAGGAATACCTCAGCCACATATTCATCTCCCTGCAAAACCACACTTGATCTGGGAATAACGCGTGCTCCCAGTTTATTAAACAGAAAAGACCCCGCATCAATTTGAGCATAAAGATAATTGATAAGGTTAGCCTCTGAATTCTTTACATCAATCTGTATTTTTGATAATAATGTTAAAATTGCAATCAATGGTTTATCGAGGAAGTACTCAGTTTCCCATGATTTAGCTTCTCCACCCTCTCTGTAATTCACCGGGGGGTCGGATGTATCCAATGCACTTAATACGGTATTTCTGAGATCTTCATCCTGCTCCTGTATCAATTCAACCAGTGAAGTCCTGTATTCAATGATGTTTTCTTTTAAAACAGTAGCGTTTTTCTGTGTAATCAAAATTTCTGAAGGGGAGTTTAAGTCATCCTGCTTTGACATTATCAGTGTATCCCCGCTTGCAGTAACCAGATAAGAACTTTCAGCTTTAAGGGGATTTTCAGGAGTCACAAGTGAACTTCCTGATGCCCTGACAAGATACTCTTTTAAGGAGTCGATATATGCGATCATCTCCCTGGTTTCAACTTTTACCTTATCAGCCTTTTCTTTCCACTCTCCCACTCTTGCAGCATTTTCTGCGTAAGCCTGGTCAAAGGCAGAATATACCTGCATATTTTTCATGTCCACTGTTTTCAGAGTCTGGATAAGACTTGAATCTACAACGTTAAAAGCCTCAAGAACCTCTGCTGCCACATTCAATGCTAACATTGCGGTTAAAACAATGTACATCATGTTTATCATTTTTTGCCGCGGTGTTTCCGGACAATTCTTTGCACCCATACTTCTTGTTGTTACCTGAATTTTACTTTTTGTAACTCATTGCGCCCAACATATTACCATAAATGGTATTCAGAGCTTCCAGATGCTGATTTAAATTTTCAGCATTTGCTTTATACTTCTGAAGTTCAGAAACAGAAGAAGCCAGGATCTCACTCATTTGATTCAGGTCACTACTGAATTTCCGGCTGGCCTCAAACTGATTTTTTGTCCCCTGCAGTTGTTGCTCAAAACTTTCATTTAATGCAAGAATATTACTGTTCAATTTTTCGAGATTACCTGAGTACTGTTTTGAACCTTCCCCGATATTTATCATTTCATTTGAAACGGAACCGGTGGCTGCATTAATTGTTTCAGCAATTTTTTTACCTGTTTCAGAAAGATTAAAAGTGAACTCTTCACTGCTTTTTATAAGTTTGTCAATAGCCCCCTTGCCGGTATCAGAAAGTTGCTGTGATGACACAGAGTATGAATCTACTAACTTGTTGACCGAAGAGTTTAAGGATTCATTTGCCCGTTTATTAATCTCAGCAAAAGTATTCATAGACTCTGAAGCCGAACTCAGGTTCCTGACATACATATCAGTTGCAAGTGTCGCAGAGGAGATATCGCTTATCCCTCTTGCCGCGGTGGACAGGTCATTTAATCCTTTGCCAACCTTTTCCAGCAACTCAGGCGATAACTCAGACGAAGAAAACATTTGATCAAGTCCCCGCTTCTTGCCTGAATTAATCTCTTCCAAATCCATCAGTTCATAGTCTTCACGCAGTTCAGGGTATACTTTACCCCAGTCGGGCATGTCCAGAGGCGGCTCAAATGCTGACAAAAAGAAAATAAAAGCTTCAGTGATAAGTCCGATAGTAAGGAATAACCCTGAATACTGCCAGTGCTGGAGTTTGAAAAGTGCCCCAAGCATTACTATTGAGGCACCCCACCCATATACATAACCCATGAATGTTTTCCAACGTTTAGTCTTAAAAATTTCTCCCAGATTCATAGTAATAAAAGTAAAAGGATTAGAGATTCAATTATTTAAATTCTTCACCAAAAGTAGACCGGACACACCTGAACCCTAAATACGATTTAGTTGTATCCTGATATTCAAAACTTCTGGTTGATACCTGTGTAAAATAGGCTATATCTTTCCAGGAACCACCCCGGACTACTTTTCGTTTCATAACCGGAGGATCATCAGGACGGGCATTATATGTAAAAGTAGGGTTCAGATCGCTGAAATAATTATAACCTGCCTCATCATATGCAGTCTCTGTCCATTCCGCAACATTGCCGGCCATATCATAAAGCCCGTATTCATTGGGTTCATAACTACCTACTTTCATAGCCGTAATTCCTCCGTCTTCAACATAATTACCTCTTAATGGTTTGAAGTTAGAAAGGAAAACACCGTCTTCATCCCTCGTATAATAACCTCCCCATGGATACATTGAAAATTCTTTTTCTCCCCTTGCGGCATATTCCCACTCAACCTCTGTTGGCAGCCGGTATGCCTGGAGCGTGGGTTGTCTTTTTGTTGTAAGATAGTCATTTTGAATTTTTGTACGCCAGTTGCAAAAGGCCAATGCCTGCTTCCAGGTGACTCCCACCACCGGATAGTCATCAAATCCGGGATGCCAGAAATATCGTGTAGCCCAGGGTTCATTGAATGAATAAGTAAAGTCCCTGATCCAGCTAAGGGTATCGGGATAGACATAAACAAAATCTGTAAGGATGAATGACGACCTGTTCTCAATTGGCCTCAACTCTCCCTGACTGTCGTAAACATTTCCCTCATATCTCTGAGTTTCAAAATTGTAACTGTTTGAACGCTTTGCTGCCTGTTGCAGATCTATCCACCAATATTCATAAACCAGTTTTCTGGTATCTATCTCTTTCTTCCCAAAGAAACGTTCATTTTCGGGCATATACAAATCTGTCATTGCCATTTGGTAATCAGGATCATCCCAGTCAATTTTTTCCCGCCAGTTTAATTGGGGAGGATCTATTGGAGTGCCCTGCCTGTCTTCGGTGATTATAAATTCGGGATACTGGTCACCCAACATTCTCCGTGCAATTGAGTCTCTGACCCAATTTACAAACTGCCTGTACTCATTATTGGTGATCTCGGTATCATCCATCCAGAAAGCATCCTGTGAAACTGTCCTGGTCGGAGTCCCTGCCATTGCAGGATCCTGGTCACTCGGGCCTATATTAAAACTTCCCCTCCTGACATAAACCATTCCGTGAGGTTGTGTTTCTTTCCACTTAGACCTGCCTTGCACTCCGACCAACTCTCCGTTTCCCGACTTATTACAACCGGTAAAACCAAGAACACTCAGAATTAAAACTATTATTGAAAAAAAATTTTTCATAGCTCGGTATATATGGCTTATAAAAATCTAATACTCTTATATTTTTTATTTCTGTCTCTTTCCAGATCTATTGAATAATTTATAAAAATTTCATGCGATGCAAATCCGTAATAACCAATTGAGGAAGTTACAAGATCAAACGAATAACCCAGGTTCAGTCCGTTAAACATCTCAATCCCAAGTAACAGGGCAATTGCATCGTTCATTCGAAATGAAAGCCCTCCCCAAAAACGATCATCATAAATAACATTCGTATTCACATCCATCTGCCATCCGGCAAGGTCAGTTTTGAACAAAACCGATGGCCGCAACTCAAATAACGGATCCGCCAGTTTAATATTGTATCCCCCCATAAAATAATAATGTCTTGATAAATATGCACTTACCAATTCAGCATATTTTATGGGAGCCTGATTAAGGTGAGTGACTGACAAACCCAGATAGTATTTGTTGGATGAGAGATAGAGTCCAGTTCCAAGGTCAAAAGCCATCTGACTGCTCTCTCCCTGGGGAATAATTGGATCAGAGGAAGGTTGTGTCCAGATGCCCAGGTTATTGAGATCATCAGGCATCTCCCATATACCATTAATGCTTTTATTGAATAATCCAAATGATAATCCAACTCCCAGCCTGCCTATACTCAATTCTGTTTTATAAGCATAGCTGGCATTAACTGATATGTTTTTCTCAAACCCCAACTGATCATTTAATATATTCAAACCAATACCTCCCGGACTTCCAAATAAATTCACGGCAGCATCAACTGCAAAAACTGTTGTTTTAGGTGCGCCTTTCATCCCTTCCCACTGATAACGTTTTAAAAATAAACCATTTATTGCATCTTCTGAACCAGCAAAACCCGGATTAACACCTAATTTGTAAAACATATTATTTGTAAACTGAGGATCCTGCTGACTAAAAGCCACCATATTAAATATAATTAATAAATATAATAAAGAAAATAATTTTTTCATACTCCTTATAACACACGTCGCAAACTAATTTTTGAATCCCCGTTAAAGAAATAAAAAAATGTCGGTCGCAACAAACAAACATAAGCCTGGTTTGCAAAGAACGTGTTCATTTTCTTATTATTTTGATAAATTGTCCATTTTTTGCATAAATTTTATCCATTTGCCGGGGATTTCGTTCTTTTTTGCTTTCCTGTAATCCTTTTCAGAACAGGCTACCTCTATTTTTTTCCCTCCAAGTGAACAGATTTCAAACCACCATCTGTCAGTTTCCGGTTCCCTTAAAAATATCATCGGCTGTTCAAGTCCGCTTATCTCTACTTTATAAGTCAACCTGTCGCCATTCCCTTTCCTGTTTCCAAATCCTTCAATAAAATACCAGATTATTTCAGATGCCAGCTTAAGAGTCTGGCCATTTGTATCTTCACCGGGACAAATACCGAAAAGGCCAAATACTTTTAGTTTGTTACTCAATCCGGCTAATCGTGACAACTGGCAGATCTCCTCGCCCCGTAATCCGTTTGGATTCTTCTGAAAAGTAGCAGGTGCAGAACCATAATTTATCACTCCCATATCAAGAGAGAGCAGGTCAGAGTCTCTTAAGAGAGGCTCAGCCAGTAAAAAATCATCACGTAACTGTCCAAGTCGAAGATAAGCGCCTGATATTCCATATCTTTTAATTAGTGTATCGCCTACCAGGTGGTTCTGGAAACCAATCAGGTTGAATTGAAACAAATCCGGTAATTTTTTAAATATCCCGGTAAGAAAATTTTCTGAAGAAAATTGTTCAATGCCCCTTTTAACATCAAACAATGAATCTGCCACTGAAAGGGTAAAAAATCTGTCATTACTGAAAGCTTCGCAAATCCCGGCAGTTAAATCCTGGCTTCCTCCGATAACTATTGTAACTACTTTCATTTCATTACAAAATTCAATAATATCCCTTAATGCCAGAAAGGATCCTCTTTTTGTGGTTGCGGGCCTCAGATTACCCAGATCAGCAATTGCCGGCTGACTATAAGGCAGGGCAAGTCTGTATAAATAACCTCTTATTCTTTCAGTTATACTCTTTTGGTCATCATCAAATTTACCATTATGGAAAGGAACACCGATAATTGCAATATCCAGATCATGAAAATTTGAACCGGTAATATTTCCGGATGTTACAGAAATTGCCCCTGCCAGGGAATATTTATCAGGTTTTCCACCAAAAGTGGTAATTGCTGCAGGATCAACAGGTTCAAAATAATTCATGATATCCATCTGATTTCACTTTAGTATGTAATCTACTCCTTTTTTCTGGTTTTTTTGGTTTTTGGCCCGGCAGCTTCAATTATTTTTTTACAATCCTCCAGAGTTAATTCATCTGCCTTGATCTTTTTAGGAATCTTATAATTTTTCTTTTTAAATGATATATAGGGTCCCCACCTGCCATTTAGAATTTTAAGGCCCGGTTCACTTTCAAATGTTTTTATGACTGCTTTTTTGTCTTTTTCCCGCTTTAATTCGATAAGCTCAACCGCACGCTCCAGTGAAACAGTGAACGGGTCATCCTCTTTTCTGAGAGAAACAAATTTATTGTCATGTCTGACATAGGGACCGAATCTGCCGATACTGACAGTTACGGCCTTATTCTCATATTCACCCAACTCGCGGGGAAGTTCAAATAATTTAAGTACCTCCTCAAGAGTGATTGTCTCAATATGTTGCCCGGGACGAAGGCTGGCGAACTGTGGTTTCTCCTCTTCATCCCCGGTTGAAGTTTCACCCAGCTGTGCAACAGCTCCGTAACGCCCTATCTTTACAGAAACCTGTTTTCCGCTCTTAGGATCCTTTCCCAGGATGCGTTCACCTTTTGAACGCTCTGAATTTTTAAGTACACTTTCCACCTGTCCGTGAAAAGGTTTATAAAATTCATCAATCACCTGGTTCCATACCTTATCGCCTAATGCAATATCGTCAAATTCCTTTTCCACACTGGCAGTAAAGTTATAATCCATGATCTGTTCAAAATTCTCTATCAAAAAATCATTCACTACCATTCCTACATCTGTGGGAAAAAGCTTTGATTTTTCAGTACCGTAAACTTCAACTTTTTTATTCTCGGTAATTTTGTCTCTCTTTAACCGGAGCACACTATATTCCCTTTCAACTCCCGGCCTGTCTTCTTTAACTACATAATTTCTGTTCTGGATAGTTGTAATAGTGGGTGCATAGGTCGAAGGCCTTCCAATACCAAGATCCTCCAGCCTTTTTACAAGTGATGCTTCTGTGTATCTTGGAGGTTTCTGCGAATAACGCTGAGTTGCGACTACAGACTCCAGAGGAAGTTCATCATTTTTCTTTAAGGGAGGAATGATCTGTTGTCCGCTTTGGTTATTGCTGCTATCGTCTTCGGCAGACTCCATGTATACTTTTAAAAATCCATCAAATTTAAGGACCTCTCCCGATGCAATAAATTTTTCAGGAAGATTGGAAATATTAATTGTGGCAACGGTCTTTTCAAGTTTTGCATCTGCCATTTGGGAGGCAATAGTTCTTTTCCAGATCAGTTCATATAACCTTTTTTCCTGAGCGGGACCCTCGACTGATTCGTTATTGATATATGTTGGCCGTATTGCCTCATGTGCTTCCTGGGCCCCTTTCGATTTTGTTTTATACCTCCTTGTCTTATGATATTTTTCACCGTGGAGATCAATGATTTTCGCCGCGGCACTATTTAGTGCAAGGCTTGAAAGGTTCACCGAATCAGTACGCATATATGTTATTTTCCCGCTCTCGTACAATCTTTGGGCAACAACCATTGTCTGTGATACAGAAAATCCCAATTTCCTGCTTGCCTCCTGTTGGAGGGTAGAGGTGGTAAATGGCTGGGCAGGGGATCTTTTTGAAGGCTTTTTTTCAATATCTTCAACAGTGAACCGGGCTGAGCGGCATTTTTCCAGAAAGGATAAGGCTTCCTCTTTTATTGAAAATTTCCTGGAGAGGTCTGCCTTCATTTCAGTAATATCCCCTTTCTCATCCCTTACTTTAAAAATACCGGTTACCCTGAAAAAGGATTCACTTTTAAAATTGATAATTTCACGTTCTCTGTCAACAATAAGGCGAACGGCGACCGATTGTACCCGTCCGGCTGAAAGGGAAGGTTTTACTTTTTTCCATAATACAGGTGAAACTTCAAATCCCACAATACGGTCAAGAATCCTCCTTGCCTGCTGGGCATTCACCAGGTTTTCATCAATGAAACGCGGATTTTTAATAGCATCCTGAATAGCATTCTGAGTGATTTCATGAAAGACAATGCGCCTTATTTTTGAATCATCAAGGCCAAGAACCTCCTTCAGATGCCATGCTATGGCCTCTCCCTCTCGGTCCTCATCAGAAGCCAGCCAAACAGTTTTAGCTTCTTTTGACAATTTTTTTAACTGGCTGACAAGTTTCTTTTTGTCATTAGTGATCACATATTTGGGTTGATAATTATTTTGCAGGTCAATTCCAAAATCTTTTTTTTGTAAATCCCTGATATGGCCCATGCAGGAGGTAACCATGTACTCTTTCCCTAAAAATTTCTCAATAGTTTTGGCTTTTGCCGGTGATTCTACGATTACTAGGTTTTCATGCATATAGTTCTGCTTTTTTTAAAAATTTCTGCAAAATAAAGCAAATGAATTGCTAAGTTCAAATAATATTTTGTTTATTTTTTTTCTATTTATTTGATAGTGATTAATTTAATTTTAAAAAAAATAATATAATACAATCCTGTACCGTTTTACAAACGATACCATAACAGAAACATTTATATTTGCTGAATTATTTTATTAAGTCATAAAATATGTCTGCAATTAAGGGTGACAATACAAGAAAATATGTAAAATGGTTTTGGACTGTATTTGGGCTGGGAATAGCCGGCCTCGTCCTTCTTTTCTTTCTTATAGCCAAAGGATTTCTTGGATTCATGCCTACCTTTGAGGAGCTGGAGAATCCTAAAAATATCCTGGCATCAGAAATTTATTCTGACGATGGCAAAATCGTAGATAAATACTTTATCAGTGAAAACCGCACTTTTGTTGGATATGAAAACCTGCCGCCTAATTTAATAGATGCCCTGATTGCTACAGAGGATATAAGGTTTTTCAGACATTCGGGAATTGATCTTCGCGGCCTGTTAAGGGTTTTTAAAGGACTCGCATTTGGCAATACCAGCTCGGGAGGGGGGAGTACAATCAGCCAGCAGCTTGCGAAAATGCTTTTCCCGCGTGAAGATTTTTCAAATATATTTCAGTTAGCATTACGTAAATTCAGAGAATGGGTTATTGCAGTGAAACTGGAGAAGAGTTATACCAAAGAAGAAATTATTTTAATGTACCTTAATAAATATGATTTCCTCAATCTGGCGGTTGGTATAAAATCAGCCTCAATGGTCTATTTCAGCATACCCCCCGATTCACTTCAGCTTCATCAGTCAGCTATGCTGGTAGGAATGGCAAAAAATTCATCACTTTATAATCCTGTACGCAGGCCTGAACTGGTCAGGCACCGCAGGAATATTGTAATCAACCAGATGAAAAAATATGGTTTTATTACAAAAGCGGAACGTGATTCACTTAAGCAACTGCCTCTTGACCTGGAATATCAGGAGGTTGATTATAAAAGCGGACCTGCTCCGTATTTCCGTGAATACCTCAGGCTGACAATGACAGCTACAAAACCTGACAGAAAAAAATATGCATCCTGGCAATCTCAGGAGTTTAAAGAGGACTCAACAGAGTGGGAAACTAATCCTCTCTACGGTTGGTGTAATAAAAATGTAAAACCGTCAGGTGAAAATTATAACCTTTACAATGACGGACTTAAAATATTTTCCACAATAGATTCACGAATGCAGAAATATGCAGTTGAATCGGTGGAACACCATCTTAAAAATGATCTGCAGCCGGAATTTGACGGAGGAATGAAATCTCTGAATAATCCTCCATTTGGAAATAATATGACATCGGCTGAGGTCAATGAACTGATGGAGAGAGAAATCAGACGATCTGAAAGATACAGGGTACTGAATGCATCAGGTAAAAACTTCAATCAGATACTTGAAAATTTCAAAAAACCGGTAGAGATGACCGTCTTTTCCTGGAAAGGAGAGATAGATACTTTAATGTCCCCGATGGATTCCATTAAATGGTATCTTCGCTTCTTCCGAAGTTCCTTTATGGCAATGGAAACTGAGACAGGTCAGGTAAAAGCATATGTCGGTGGCCCCAATTATGAATATTTTATGTACGACATGGTGAAAAAAGGCAAAAGGCAGGTAGGGTCAACAATCAAGCCATTTCTGTATACCCTGGCTATGCAAAACGGACTTACACCATGCACTAAGGTTCCTTATGTAAGTCAGCAGTTTCAACTGCCTGACGGTACTGTCTGGGAGCCAAAAGACGCAGAACATGATACAGAGAATGAAGGAAAGCTTGTAACCTTGAAATGGGGGCTTGCGCAGTCGAGAAACAAAATTTCTGCCTGGGTAATGAAACAGTTTACACCTCAGGCTGTTGCAGAAGTAATGAAAAGAATGGGAATTTACAGTCCGATTGACCCGGTACCTTCAATGTTTCTTGGCACCTCTGATATCAGCCTTTACGAAATGGTAGGTGCATTTAACACTTATGGTAACCTGGGGGTGTTTGTCAAGCCCTATTTTGTGACCCGTATCGAAGACCGTTATGGAAATGTCCTCGCAACTTTTCAACCTGAAAGGCATGATGCATTAGATGAACAGACTGCATATCTGATGCTGAACCTGCTTCAGGGAGTGATAAATGAGGGTACCGGTATAAGATTGAGGTACAGGGAAGGTTACGGACAGTTTAAAATGCCTATTGCAGGTAAAACAGGAACCACACAAAATCATTCGGATGGCTGGTTCATGGGTATAACACCTAAACTGACTGCAGGGGTATGGACAGGGGCAGATCTGAGAAGTATACATTTCCGTACTATATCATCCGGACAGGGAGCTAATATGGCGCTTCCGATATGGGGCTATTTCATGAAAAAGGTACTGGCAGACAAATCCCTGGGAATTACAGAAGATATGCAATTCAAAAGGCCCGAAAATTTCAATATCAACCTGGATTGCGATCAGGAATTCCAAAATAAAACTCCATCTGATTTTAATGATTTCTTTTAAGGGATTTTCAAAATTTATTGACTCTTATCTTTTCAAACTGCAAACTGTGTATGCCCGGCAACTTCTTCTTTCTCTAAGTATTACTGTCATTGTTGCTCAGTACAAAAATATTTTCAGCTGTGAAAAATTGTGTGACGTGGATAACGGGAAAATTTTTAATAACTTCATCCCTCATAAATAATATTTCCCTAAGTAATGAAGATTATAAAATTCTTTTCTGCCAAAAGGTTACACCGGTTTATCGTGCTGGTCTTAACCGGATCAGCTATTATCTCCTGTAAAAATAATTATTATTCTCAGGCCGATTTCAGTAATGTACCGAAAGTTGACGCTCACTTTCATTTATACACGGGTGAAACCGGCACTTTGGAAATGGCGAATAAAAATAATTTCAGGCTTCTTGGTATCAACACCTATTCCGGCGATTGCGAACATGTTGCTGATGTGCACCAGTGGTCAAAAAATGCCAGAGAGAACTACCCGGATAATTTTGAATTCATTGCCACTTTTTGTCTGGAAGGATGGGGAGGACCGGGCTGGACAGATAACACCCTTGCATGGCTCGAACAGTGCATTTCCGACGGTGCTGTTGCTGTAAAGGTATGGAAAAATATAGGTATGGAGTTTCGTGATAATGAGAGTAACCTGATCATGATCGACGATCCGGGTTTTGATGAGATATTTTTTTATCTCGCAAACAAGGGAATTCCCCTGACAGCCCATCTGGGGGAACCAAAAAACTGCTGGCTCCCGGCAGAGGAGATGACTGTCAAAAACGACAGTTCCTACTTTACAAGGAATCCCCAATACCATATGTTCCTGCATCCCGAATTTCCCTCCTACGAAGAGCAGATGGCTGCACGTGACCGTATGCTTCAAAAAAATCCTGATCTCGCTTTTATTGGTTGTCACCTGGCCAGCCTTGAATGGAGTGTCGACGAACTTGCAGGGTTCCTCGACCGGTTTCCAAATGCCTCAGTGGATATGGCTGCACGTATGGGACAGCTTTTTTATCAAACTGCTGAAAACAGAGATAAGGTGCGGAATTTCTTCATAAAATATCAGGACCGTATACTTTACGGCACTGATGTGACAGACCGAGGAGGCGAGAGCGAATCATTCAGGCAGGGAGTCCTCCTGACCTGGCAGCGCGACTGGGAATTCCTGGTAACTGATAACAAAATGCAAAGCAACCTGATAAATGACGGATTCAGGGGACTAAAACTTCCCAAAGAAATTATCGATAAAATTTATTACCACAATGCTAAAAAGTGGTATAAAATTAATTAAAAAATCCAGGATCTGTATTCCGGTTTCCCTGCCTATTTAAGTCCGCTGCGTTCCAGCAATGCATCGACTGTAGGTTCATGTCCCCTGAACCTCTTGTAAAGGACCATAGGGTGCTCTGTCCCGCCTTTTTCAAGTATATTCTTACGAAAAGAGGTTGCTGCCTCCTGATTGAACAATCCTTTTTCCTTAAACAGGCTAAAAGCATCTGCGTCAAGAACTTCAGCCCATTTATATCCATAATACCCGGCTGCATACCCTCCTGCAAAAAGATGGCCGAATTGTGTACTCATGCAAACTTCATCAATCACGGGAAACAGACGGGTCTTTTCCCAGGCCTCTTCTTCAAACTCCTTAACAACTCCATCAAATGGCTCTCTCAAAGTATGCCATGCCATATCCAGATAGCCGAAGCTGAGCTGCCTGACTGAAAGGTATCCGGCAAGATAGTTCTGTGATTCTTTTATCTTATTCACCAGACTTACCGGAATCTTTTCACCGGAATTATAATGTTCTGCAAAGCGGTCGAGAAAATCCTTTTCCACTGCCCAGTTTTCCATAATCTGAGAGGGTAGTTCCACAAAATCACGATATACACTAGTACCTGAAAGACTTGCATAATTTACATCAGCAAGCATTCCGTGAAGAGCATGGCCAAATTCGTGCATAAAAGTTTCTACCTCATTAAAAGTCAGTAAAGCAGGTTTGGTTTCAGTAGGCCTTGTAAAATTCATAACGATGGTAACATGCGGCCGGGAGTCAGTACCATCCTCTTTCCACTGCCCTTTGAAATCGTTCATCCATGCCCCGCCCTGCTTACCCGGTCGCGGATGAAAATCTGTATAGAGAACTGCCAGGAACCTGCCATCCCGGTCATAAACTTCATAAGGGACAACCTCTTCATGGTAAACCTCAATACCCTTGTTAACCTTAAAGGTAATACCAAATAATTCGGTAGCTAATCCGAAAACTCCATCCACAACTTTATTAAGTTCAAAATAGGGTTTAAGCATTTCATCATTAAGGTCATATTTTTGAATTTTCAGCTTTTCACTGTAATATGTCCAGTCCCAGGGCATAATATCACCCCTGAATCCAGATTTTTTGGCAAATGCTTCAATTTCAGATTTTTCTTTTAGCGCTACACTATAGGAAGCATTATAAAGATCATCCAGCAGTTTATATACACCCTCTGAATTTGTTGCCATACGACGTTCTAAAACGTAGCTGGCATAATCGGGATAACCTAACAGGTTTGCCATTTCAAGCCTCAAATTGACGATCTTGCGTATATTTTCCCTGTTATCATATTCATTTCCTTTAAATGATTTGGACGAATAAGCCATATAGAGTTCTTTACGCAGTTCACGGTTATCGGCATATTTCATGAAAGGAAGGTAACTGGGCATGGTAATATCAAATATCCAGCCTCCTTTATTTTTCTCTTTGGCCTTTGCCGATGCAGGTTCCAGCGCACTTTCAGGCAATCCTGAAAGCTTTTCTTTATCAGTAATGTGCAGTTCGTAGCTGTTTGTTTCTTTCAACACATTATTGTCAAACTGTAATGTAAGTTTAGATAACTCTGTACTTATCTCCCTGAACCTCTTCTTTTCCGTATCTGATAAATCTGCCCCCTGTCGTACAAAACTCAGGTAAGTATTTTCCAGAAGTGTATTCTGTTCAGTAGTGAGATTCATATGGTCCTTTTGCCTGTATACACTTTTTATCCGCTCATACAAAACAGGATTTAATGTAATATCATTTTGATATTTCGTTAAAACAGGAGAGACCTCCTGGGCAATATTTTGCAGTTCATCATTTGTTTCAGCACTTAGTAAATTAAAAAATATCCCTGCTGTCCTGCTTATTAAATGTCCCGACCTTTCCAGAGCAATTATAGTGTTTTCAAATGAAGGTTTTTCAGTGTTTTCTGTAATTGCTCTTATCTCTGCTTCGCCCTGTTTAACCGCTTCACTGAAAGCAGGCAGAAAATGCTCATTCTTAATTTCCGAAAACGGAGCTGTTTGATGAGGTGTATTAAACTCCCTCAAAAGAGGATTAACCTGTGCATATCCCATATTAAAATTCATTATGATTAAAACCACCAGTAATCTTATATTCATGTCTGTTTTTATTAATTTTTATGCCGGAATTCATTCTCTTATACAAATATATTTTAATAATGTTCATAAAAAATATAAAGTTAATTAACGCTTTTTCTTTTTCTTTTTTTGTACTGACCATCCGAATTTGCCTATCTTTTTACCCAGGCCGAAATAATGTCCATGGTTATATACCAAAGGCTTTGCTCCGGAGAAATTAAATGCATTATCCTCATTAATATACTCTTCATCTACTGAAACTCCCACTACTTCAGCAATAAAAGCATGGTGAGATCCCAATTCAAGGATATTAATTACCCTGCACTCTATATTCACGGGCGACTCTTTTATAACAGGAGACTTAACCACCTGTGCAGGGGCAGGCGTGAGGTTCATCTGTTCCCATTTATTATATTTTTTCCCCGACCGGCAGCCACACCAATCAGTGGCTTTGGCAAGATCTTCGGTAGTCAGGTTTATTACAAAATCACCTGTTCTCTTAATAATATTGTAAGAATGACGGGTAGGCCTCACCGAGATATAACACAGAGGAGGGGTACTGTTGATAGTACCGGTCCAGGCAATGGTAATAATATTGTACTCTTCCGGTTCATGTCCGCAACTAACCATCACAGCCGGAATCGGATAGATAATAGTGCCGGGTTTCCAATGTGTTTTTGACATAATGCAGCAGCTTAATTTTCAGGATCAGTCCAGTCTCCGTTCTCCCTGATCAGTTGTTCAAGTTCTTCTACTGCATCTTTAAACAAAATATGTCGTTTTACGGGCTTAAGTCCTTTATAAAGAGTTACTTTATCTTTTCCGGCACCAACAAAACCATAATCGGCATCTCCCATCTCTCCTGGACCGTTAACAACGCATCCCATAATAGCTATTTTCAAATGATCGAGGTGTTGAAAATGTTCCTTTATCCTCAATGTGGTCTCATGGAGGTCAAAGAGGGTCCGTCCGCAACCGGGGCAGGAAATAAACTCAGTTTGGCTCATACGCATCCGGCTGGCCTGTAGCAGTTTAAAGCTCATGTCCTTTAGTTCTGTAAAGGTAATTGTATCACTTTCGTTAGAGATACATATACCGTCGCCATAGCCATCTATAAGTAAGCCTCCCAAATCGCAGGATACTTTTATAAGCAAGTCTTCCCTGTTGGTTTCATTATATTTCCGGTAAAGAATAACAGGTACTTTCCAGATATGGGTTTCGAGTGCCATGAAAAAACCACGCAGTTCCGCAAGTGGATTTTTATTAAAGCTTTCAAGTATTAGCACTGTTTTCCTTGTCTGCTTTAACTTCATTATTATTTCCGGATTATTCTCCATAAACCGGTCAAATTCCATCTTGTTCGTACGGATGAACTTCATCCTGCCCCATCTGGTACTCTCAAAAAGATACTCTTCAAGTGAAATAACCGGATAACTTTCTCCATGGACATCCAGTATTTTATTACCTGAAAGAAAATAATCAGGGCTCAGTTTCCCCCTGATTGGCAGAATCTCCTGAATGGTTCGTTCACCCAGATCTGCCACAACAACAGGCAACTCCTCTCCTCCCATATTCAATACCGGCCTGGTAGACCTCCTTTCATATTCGAATGGATTTGTCTGGGCAAATAATGGGGCTGATATTGGCTGATGGTTCAGATATGACCTGAAGTGGCTGATAAGTTTGGCAGCAACAGGTATTTCATTTACCGGATTCTCAGTCAGCGATACCCTTATGGTATCGCCTATGCCATCAGCGAGTAAAGCACTTATACCTACTGCTGACCTGATACGGCCGTCTTCTCCTTCGCCTGCTTCTGTAACTCCCAGATGTATCGGACACAACAGATCTTCAAGCCGCATTTTATAGTTTAAAAGCCTGACCGCATAAACCATCATGCGGGTATTGCTTGATTTAATCGAAACAACTACATCGTAAAATTCAGTTTTTTTACATATCCGCAGAAACTCCATTACAGATTCAGCCATTCCTGAAGGAGTATCTCCGAAGCGGCTCATTACCCTGTCGGAAAGGGATCCGTGGTTTGCACCGATTCGCAGGGCAGTTTTGTTCTTCTTCAATATTTTCAGGAACGGGATAAACTGTTCTTCAATTCTCAGCAGCTCCTCCTTATACTCTTCGTCTGAATAGATCCTGCTTTTAAAATCAGCCCTTTTATCATAAAAGTTTCCCGGATTTATCCTTACTTTATCCACATATTTTGCAGATATTTCAGCTAGCTTAGGGTTAAAATGTATATCAGCAATCAGTGGAATTTCAAATCCCCTTTTCCGCAACATCTCAGAAATATTCTTAAGATTCTTTGCATCATTCATACCTTTAACGGTAATCCTTACATAATCTGCACCAGCTTTAGCCAGTGCAATTACCTGTTCAACAGTTGCTTCAGTATCGCCGGACAGTGTGTCGGTCATCGATTGAATCCGCACCGGATTATCGCCGCCAACATATACACCGCCTATATTAACCTTCCACGTTTTTTGACGCTCATACCGGGTTAAATCCCTGATATAATTAAAATGATGGTCCTTCATGTAGTAAATTCTCTTAAACTAATCTGCAAAGTTACTTTATTGATTTGAATATAAAAAGATTCAATTATTTTTGTTATACTATAACTAACATGATTATAAAACATACAGCAGCATAATATGTAAGTTACATATGATACCTTTAAAAATCATTAATTTAACCATATGAATATAACAATCAGAAATATAGTAAAATTATTTGAGAAACAGAAGGTGCTTGACAATGTATGTTTTACAATTAATGAAGGTGAATTGGTCGGATTTCTTGGACCAAACGGTGCTGGGAAATCGACTCTGATGAAAATATTGACAGGGTACCTGCCCGCAGACTCAGGAGAAGTCCGGATCGGAGGCCGGAAAATTGAGATAAACAACGTTGAAATAAAGAAAAACATAGGATATCTGCCGGAGCATAACCCCTTATATTCTGACCTTTATGTAAAAGAACATTTAGCCTTAGCTGCCGGACTTTACAAATTACCCGATAAAGATCAAAAGATTAAAAGAATCATAGAACTGACTGGACTTGGTGGTGAAGAACATAAAAAAATCGGTATGTTGTCAAAGGGTTTCCGGCAAAGAGTAGGACTGGCACAAGCCCTAATCCATGACCCTCCGGTACTTATTCTGGATGAACCGACAACAGGACTGGATCCTAACCAGCTTCAGGAAATAAGAGGACTGATAAAAAAAATAAGCCTGAAAAAGACAGTTATTCTCTCCACACATATAATGCAGGAAGTTGAAGCTGTGTGTAACAGAGCAGTAATAATTAATAAAGGAAAATTAATAGCTGACGGTTCAATTGCGGAACTCAAATCCGGCCGGTTCAATGCCAATCAAACAGTGATTGCCGGCTTCAATAAAAATATTGACCTGAACCAATTGCTTGCCCTGGAGGGAATAAAAAACGCCTATCTTTCTGACGGACTATGGAATATTGAGTCAGATGGCAAAATAGATATACGGGAAGTGATCTTTAATTTCGCC
Source organism: Bacteroidales bacterium (assembly GCA_012522835.1). Classification (GTDB taxonomy): domain Bacteria; phylum Bacteroidota; class Bacteroidia; order Bacteroidales; family Prolixibacteraceae; genus JAAYJR01. Next base: position 8,610 of record JAAYJR010000539.1, on the reverse strand, counting down.
GTTAAAAACGGCCTTATCCTGCATACACTTGTTGAAAAACAGCAAAACCTTGAAAATATATTCCAAAGGTTAACCCGCAACAGCCACTAAGTTGATTTTATCAAACCTGATTTTTTTGTTTATGGAAATTATATTAAATTTGTCCTTGCTACGTGGAAAGATTTGAGATTGATTGCAACCACATGAAAAAATGCTAAAGCGATCATACCTTTTTTCATCCCATTCAATTTTAAATATCACGCAGCTGAAAGCGAATTGTTAAACAATGCTGAATTTGAATTGTTTTCAGCTATTAAATTAAAATTTTATGAGTTATTTATTTACAAGCGAATCTGTTTCGGAAGGCCATCCGGATAAGGTGTCGGATCAGATCTCAGATGCCCTTCTCGACGAGTTCCTGGCATTCGACAGTGAATCCAAAGTAGCGATAGAAACTCTGGTAACAACCGGACAGGTAGTTGTTGCCGGTGAGGTTAAATCAAAAACATACGTAGATGTACAGGAGGTAACAAGACGGGTCATCAATAAGATCGGTTACACAAAAGGGGCATACCGCTTTGAGGGGGATTCATGCGGGGTCCTGGTAGCTATTCACGAACAGAGCCCTGATATAAACAGGGGCGTTGAAAAAACTGACAAAAATGAGCAGGGAGCCGGAGACCAGGGAATGATGTTTGGTTATGCATGCAAAGATACAGATAATTACATGCCTTTAACCCTGGAACTTGCCCATAATATTTTACAGGAACTTGCCAAAATCCGGCGTGAAGGTAAATATATGACATACCTGAGGCCTGATTCAAAATCACAGGTTACAGTGGAATATTCGGATGATAATATTCCACAAAGAATTCATACAATTGTTGTATCAACACAACACGATGAGTTTGATGCGGATGAACCGATGCTGGCAAAAATTAAAGAGGATGTTATTAATATTCTTATTCCCCGTGTAAAGGCGAATCTTCCCGAGCGGGTACAAAAACTCTTCAGCAGCGATATAATTTACCATGTTAACCCTACCGGCAAATTTGTTATTGGAGGCCCGCATGGTGATACAGGACTTACAGGCCGGAAAATAATTGTAGACACCTATGGGGGCAGAGGGGCACATGGCGGAGGGGCGTTTTCAGGGAAAGACCCTTCCAAAGTAGACAGATCTGCAGCCTATGCAGCTCGTCATATTGCAAAAAACCTTGTAGCTGCAGGTGTTGCCGATGAAATACTTGTACAACTTGCCTATGCCATCGGAGTTGCCCGTCCGGTTGGTGTTTATGTAAATACCTATGGCCGCAAAAATGTTAATCTGACAGATAGTGAAATAGCATTAAATGTGCAGAAAATCTTTGACCTGCGTCCTGCTGTAATTGAACAAAGGCTGAAGCTCAGAAATCCTATCTACCTTGACACAGCAGCATATGGCCATATGGGAAGACAGCCTGTCACCATAACTAAAAAGTATGAATCTGTTTATGAGTCTGACCCGGTAATAAGAGATGTTGAACTGTTCACATGGGAAAAACTTGATTTCATCAATGAAATAAAAAAGAGTTTCGCGTTATAATACATCAGCCTGAACCTCACTGTTAACGACTTAAAAATAATTATTTGTAATTTTTTATTGCTCTTTTTGTAACTTCTTTTTTTCTTATCACGAATAAATATCACGAGAGACAATGTCCAATTAAATCCTGAAAGTCATGGAAGAAAAACTGGTTACAATAGTAGTATTGCCATATTCAAAGGCACAAATGCTGAAATTGCGCCTGGAAGAACAGAAAATAGACTGTATTCTGGAGGATATAAATCTGCTTGAAGAGGGTGCCACATCTGTGAAAGTCAAAATTCTTGATAAAGATGTAAGGGATGCCGTACCTGTTCTGGAAGCTTTCCTTGGTAAAAAACACGAGATACTCAAGTCTGGCGATAAAAAAAATGACCACATACTGGTTCCTGTTGATTTTTCACCCAGTGCTTTAAAAACGTGTAAGCTGGCTTTTAATATTGCTACTCATCTTAAAGTTAAGCTGGTTTTTATGCACTGCTACATCAATCCTTTAATCCATTCTGTACCTTACGCAGATGTCTATGTTTATGATTCCACGCTGCTTACAAGAATTGACAATGCAGAAAAAAATGCCAACGATAATTTTAAAAAATTTATCAGGAAGTTATCATCCGAGATAGGTAAGGAGGCATGGAAAACAGTTAAAAGTGAATTTATCATTAAGCCGGGTTATGCTGATGAGGACATTCTTGCCTATGCGCATGAAAACAACTCAATGTTGATTGTTATGGGTACAGGCGGAGGTAATGAATCAGCTGTGGGAAGTATAACAGCTGATATAATTTACAATGCAAAAGTACCGGTGTTGGTAGTACCGGAAAAATACCGCGAAAAAGAGCTTGGTGAATTTAAAAGAATACTGTATGCTACGAATTTCGATGAAAAAGATTTTATTGCTATCGAAAAACTGGTAAGGATCCTGAAACCTTTTGCTATTAAAGTTTTTTGTATCCATGTCGCTAAAGATGAATATTCTGACTGGGATAAAGCACGGCTGGAAGGGATGAAGGAACTGTTAAAAAGCAAATATGCAAAAAAGGATTTCGACTGCCGTCTTTTGCAGGGTGATGACATGCTCAAAACATTTGATAAATTCATAAAAGATGAAAATATTGACGTCATCTCCCTTACCACCCACAGAAGAAGTCTGGTTTCAAGACTGTTCAATCCCAGTTTAGCCCGGAAAATGGTTTTTCACAGCCAGACTCCTTTACTGATTTTTCATGCATGAAAAATTCCGAAGTTTGCCTGATTGAAGTGGTTACTGGTATATATTCAAAATTAAGGGTGCGGGTAATTTTATTCCCGTTAAATTTATTTATTGAGTTAGCTGCTGTTGCAGTTTCATAAGTGACAGCAGGTATTTTTTTGTAAACCTTATTTATCAAAGCTGACAATCTCCAGGCTAATGACAGTAAAAATGGTGATGCAAAATATTGAGGCCGGGTTTTACCAAAAACATCAGCAATCTGATTAAACAGTTCCTGATAACTCATATTCTCAGAATTAAGCAGAAAGCGTTGATTTTTAAATTGTTCAAAATTTGTATCCTCCATTAGCATTATCATTGCCCTCACAACATCTTTTACATCAACAAATCCAGTTGCACCTTTAGTATAAAACCTGAGCCCTTCCCATACTGCTTTAAAAAACTGCGAACTTCCCGAACTCCACTTCCCGGGCCCTAACACAACAGAAGGATTGACTATAACTGCATCCAGTCCCTCTTCAATACCCCGCCATATTTCCATTTCCGAAAAAAACTTACTTTCTGAATATCCTGAGACCTTTTTTGAAGGTATCCAGTTGGTTAATTCATCTGTTAATGAACCATCCTGAGCTTTTCCCAATGCAGAAACAGAACTAACATGACAAATTTTTGAAATCTTGTTTTCAAGACATGCATTGACAATATTGGCAGTCCCTTCCACATTATTAGCTATCATCTCTTTCCGTTCACCCATTTTAAAAGAGACTATCGCCGCACAATGGTATACCTCCTTAACACCTGCGGTAAGCTTCTGCAAATTAAAATAATCAAGGATATCACCTTTAACCCAGTTAATTCTGCCAAAGAGTTCTTCCGGATCATCAGAATAGAGGGAAAAAGTTTTTAATACCTGCAGAATATCACTTGTCTCCCTTCTTAAAGCTGTAACATTTTTACCTGCTGAAACAAGTTCGAATAAAAGATGTGAGCCAATAAGTCCGGTACCCCCTGTAACAAAAATCATAAGGTGAATTTTATTTTAATGATCAAACTCTCTTATTTTTGAGGGGATGTCAGCGAACTGGCACCAAACTCCTTAGCTGAAATTTGATCAATATGTACTTTCATAATTCCAACATTCTTCACTGCAGGGGAATTAAACCTGAATTGCCTTTCACTGTAACAGGCCATTAACAATTTAAGGCATTGTTCTTTTTCACTATATGAATCAATAAATTCAACAGTACCCTCTACAACCACCGATACGGATTTAACCCGGTAACTGCAGCCTACTCTTACATCCTGCCATGCCAGCTCCCCGCCGTAAGTCCAGTTAATACAAACCTTCGGATTTTTATGCAGTGTCTCCCACATCCTTCCGCTTTGACCTGAATGCAGAATAACAGTATCCCCTGCAATTGCAAAAGTCATTGGCAAAACATATGGTATATTATCCACTGACGAAGCAACAAAACAAGTTTTACACCTCCTGATGACATCGTCAATTTTTGACCTCTCTTTAATAGTTACTGTTCTCATCTTAATTAATTGCCCTGTTCCCTAACTTGTCTGATAAATATTTCTCAACCTTTTTGAGGTTCATATATTTGGCCTGTTCTTCTATAACACGCTCAAAATCATTGTCCAGTGAAGCAGCTGATATTAATTGTTCAATACCTGTAAGCATAATTTTAACCTTTCTGAGTTTATACTCATAAATGATACGGGGGATAAGAAAATCCAGAATATCCTCCTCCTTTTCTGTATAGGCACCCGCCTTTGCCCACCGTTTACTTTCAATAAACTTTTCAGAAAGCAAATCTGTTGCCAGGCTGCTTACCCGCGAATCATGATGGTAAATAAAAAATTTCCAGGGATTAAAATCAGAACTGCCCATATTGTTTTTAACATCATTAAAAATCTGTCTGAACAATTCATTATCAGATACCAGATTATCATTTTCAATCTCCTCAATCATATACTCCCCGACACTTATCTTCAGTATTTCATCCGGCCTTTCTCCTTCAGTCTCGAAGAGAACTGTGTTACAATATTTTAACAAGAAACGTAAAAACTCCAGCTCTTCAGTCGTAAAATCCTCCGGACCTGAATTAACAATGATATTTTGTTGCTTGCTCTTTGGTTCATTTCTTTGCAGTGCGGAACTTTCATTTCTCCTGAAAGTTTCAACCTGTTTTCGTTTCTGTTTACGGACCTCAGTATAAAGAATATCTTCATTGACATTGAGCAGTGTACTGCATTCCTTGATATATACCGACCTTGTGATTGTATCGGGAATCACGGCAACAGACCTTATTATATCGGTAATAAGCCTGGCTCTGGCTACCGGATCGTTTTCAGTATCTTTTAACAGCAATTTGGTCTTAAAGCGGATAAAATCCGTTTCATTAGCTGCTATGTATTCCTGAAAACCGCTGGCTCCTTTTTTCCTGGCAAAAGAATCAGGGTCTTCACCATCGGGCAATAACAAAACTTTTACATTCATTCCCTCCTCCAACACAAGGTCAATTCCCCGAAGTGAAGCCTTTATCCCGGCCTCATCACCATCATAAATGATAGTGATGTTCTGGGTGAATCTTTTGATAAGCCTTATCTGCTCAACGGTCAGCGCCGTACCCGATGATGCAACCACATTATATATACCGGCCTGATGCATCGACAAAACATCTGTATAACCTTCAACCAAATAACATTCCGATACTTTCGACATTTCACGCTTAGCCTGGAACAAACCATACAGGACGCTGCTTTTATGGTAAATTTCTGATTCCGGTGAATTAAGATACTTAGCCTCCTGAGTGCCTTTTTTCAATATCCTGCCTCCGAAGGCAATCACACGGCCTGCCAGATTATGTACCGGAAATATAATCCTGCCTGCAAACCTGTCCCGGACCCAGTCATCTCTCTTTATGGTTAAGCCTGTTTTCTCCAGGAATTCTACCTTATAACCCTGCCTGAGGGCAACTTCGGTAAAAGGAGATTTCCCATCCGGGGCATAACCAACTTCAAACTTTTTCAGTGTGTCGTCCCTGAAGCCTCTCTCCCTGAAATAACTCAATCCTATTGTCCGGCCTTCGTTCTCATCCCAAAGCATCCTCATAAAATAGTTGTGTGCAAAAGCAGAAACGATCATCATACTTTCACGTTCATCCTTCTGCTGCTTCTGTTCTTCACTCTCTTCCTCCTCTACTATATCAATATTATATTTTCGGGCAAGCCACTTTAAAGCCTCCGGATAAGAGAGGCTTTCATGTTCCATGATAAAATTAACAGCATTGCCACCCTTACCGCAGCCAAAACATTTAAAAATGCCCTTTGCCGGCGACACTGTAAATGAAGGTGTCTTTTCGTTATGAAAGGGGCATAAACCAAGCAGGTTAACACCTCGTTTCCGCAGGGTAACAAATTCAGAAATCACCTCGGTAATATCTGCTGCATCAAGAATCCGTTGTATAGTATTATGATCGATCACAACCACAAATGTAACTATTTTGAGTGGAGAAAAACATTCAGGAATATGTATAAAATTTCCATAGAATATTAAATATCTGTCCCTGTGTAATTTTAACATTCTGAAATTAATTTTATTGATTTTCACGGGTAAAGGCCGGTTATTTATCAGGTTTCATATATCTTTAAACTTTAATTTGTAAGTTGTGTTTAAAATGTGTACAACCTGAAAATTAAACCGATGGTAAAAAAAATTCTGATATCGTTATTGTTATTGGTAACTGTACACCTGGCAGAAGCTCAACGCTTTCAGGGCGGTCTTTTAGGTGGATTTAATGCCTCCCAGGTGGAGGGTGATAATTTTAAGGGGTATAATAAACCCGGTATACTTGCCGGAGGTTTTGTTCAGACCGATCTTGCGCCTGCAATATTTGCCGGGATGGAGATCAAATATTCGCAGAAAGGGTCACGCAAGAGGATGAAACCCAAAGATCCCGAACCCGAAAAATACATTATGAGGCTTGGTTATATTGATATACCGCTGTTTGTGGGTTTCCGTACACATGAACGGGGAGCAGTCCTGGCAGGATTAACCCCGGGATATCTGATCCATGGGAAAGAGTTCAATGAATTGGGGGAATTCCCCGAAGAGGACAGGCATCCGTTTAATAATTTCGACCTTCAGCCTTTTCTGGGATTTCAGTATGATATGCTTGACCAGGTTAAACTGGACCTCCGTTTTGCACTTTCTGTAATTCCGGTAAGGGGACATCCGGGCGAAGATGCTACCAACTACTACTGGCTTAATAATCAATTCAATAATGTTATCTCCCTGGCTCTTTACTACAACCTGGATCATTAAAGATTATCAGGGAACGGATAAATATTTTTTTTGAATAATCCAATGCAGAAAATATGAAGAAAAAAATAATCATTGCCGTTACCGGTGCCAGCGGCTCCCTGTATGCAAAACTTCTTGTCGAAAAACTCCTGACAATAGAACATCAAATTGAGGCAGCAGGAATTATTTTTTCTAAAAATGCAAAAGATATAGGAAGGCATGAACTTAATGAAACATTTGATCTGGTTAAGCCCTTTCATGAATATGATATAAATGATTTTTATGCCCCTTTCGCATCAGGATCCTGCACTTACGACACAATGATAATATGCCCCTGCTCAATGGGAACATTGGGCCGTATTGCCTCGGGGACTTCAGATGACCTGATCACAAGGACAGCGGATGTTATGCTTAAAGAGCGTCGCAAACTCATACTGGTACCTCGCGAAAGCCCATATAACCTAATGCATATTGAAAATATGAGAACCATAACCCTGGCGGGTGGAATCATCTGTCCGGCATCACCCTCTTTTTACAGTAAACCTGATACAATTGAAGAATTAGCCGGTACAATAGTTGACCGAATCCTTAACCTGGCAGGTTTTAAAATACATGCCACCGGCTGGGGAGAATAGGTTATACCATATTACTTACATATCAGCTACTGCCAAAGTTGCAATACTGACCCTGGTCCCGGGAATTTTCAGAATTTCAGCTGCACATGCTTCAAGTGTCGATCCGGTGGTTATTACATCATCAACAAGCATAATATGCCTTCCTTCAAACCGGCCTGGATCCCTGACCTTAAAGATCCCTTCCACATTCAGCCATCTCCCGTATCTGTCTTTTCTGGTCTGGGTAGGATTATACACAGTACGGTACAAATTACCTGGCACAACAGGATGATCAAAGCTGACAGCAATGCCGCGGGCTATCCATTCACTTTGGTTGAAACCCCTTCTTTTTTCCTTTTCAGGATGCAACGGAACAGGCACAATCAAATCGACCGAATTGTAATTTGCTGACAGCAAGTCACCAAGCCGAATGCCCGACTCAAATCCCAATTCTTTTAATCCCCGGTATTTTATAAAATGGATCAGCTTTTGGTAACGGCTGCCCTTCCTGAAAAAAAAATAAGAAGTGGCATATTCAATGTTTACCCTTCCCCAGAAAAGCCTTGCCACATTATTTTCAGGATCCAGGTGAAAATTGGTCACCGGCAGGTCCAGCCAACACTTCATGCAGATATATTTCTCATGTAATACCAGCCTTTCACCACATGTAATACATAAAGAAGGGTATAACAACTCAAGCAGGTCATTGCATGTCCGGGAAATTCTGTTCATAACATCCGAAATATAAAAAATTCCGGTAGTTATTAAAAATTTGATTGATTCTAAATAAGCTATAAAAATATTATTGACTGATCATTAAAATTATAAATTATTATTTTTGGCTTTTTCTTAGAATCAAATTCTTCCTGAATTTATAAAGCCATAGAAATGCTTAAAAAACTGGGTT
>JAAYJR010000177.1 GCA_012522835.1 Bacteroidales bacterium | reverse complement strand
ATACTCGAGTTTGTAGATGATTTACAAATGGTTACAACCAAAATTTCGTCTGGCTCACGAGCAACCAGGGTTTTTGTCGATTACCCTGACTGGAGCATTGAATGAAAGGTTTACCGCTTCGCATAATTTAAGCCACTTTAAGGGAACATTAATTGGTTGGTGCAAATCTCTGTTAACACTGATTACCAATTATTTGGGGTCAAAAATACTTTTTAATGCATCAATTATTTTTAATTTCTTTGAGTTCAAACATATTTCCGCTTTTGTCCCAAACAAAATATGTATCGCTTCTCCCAGAGTTTATTTTTACTTTGGTTTGGTAACACCGTTTTTTAGCCCTGGAATAAATAACACTGCAGTCAGGATACTCCATGCAAAGATGAGGAAAGATCTTTTTCCGTTTCTTCGGGTAAAGGAATATTTCTAGTTCCACATCATCCTTTGCCATAAATTAAACATCAACTTCTTTATTTACATTGAAAAATTTCGAAGCAATACCGGCATCCATCAAAAACTTTCGCTTCAAACTGAATTCCAGAATATCTTCATAAAAATTTTCGATTTCTTCCGAATCATTCACTGAAAAAGCTATATGACTTAACCTCATTTTTTTGGCATTTAATTCACAAAATTAAATAAACTTTTGTTTATTTTGTAATTATTTGGAATTGGTTTAAATAAAAATTACATGCCACGACTGAAATATTCATTTCGATACTAAAACAAACATTGATGATAACCACTTTCGTGTTGTTTATGATGGTAGTTTTTTAATACGTTAATGTGCAAAGCAGGAATATCCGGGCAGAAAAATTGCAGAAATCACCGTTTTTGCAAATTATTATAGCTGCCCTGCTGGGGATTACACCGGGATGTATGGGCGCGTTCACCCCAGTTAGTCTTTATACGCACCGGATGATGGGATTGGCTGCAGGTGTAAAAATAATTGTTGCGAGACACTGAAATTCATTTATACAACTGTGATACCGGTACATTATCTTTATGTAAATCAACTATTTGTCTTTTTTTACTCATTGAGATTGGTTTTTTTAAAAGCTCTGTGTTGACCTCAATCTCTAATTGTTTTTCAAATTTTGTCCAGTTATTTAGGGGGCTAGAACATTTTTATTTGCACACAATTTGCACACATAACGTTTTATTTAGATTACTTACAAATAAATTTCTGATTGTAAATTTATGTTTATGATTTTGTAACTTGTAGTAACGAATTAAGCTTAAATTTATAATATAATCTTTCCAATTAGTATTAACCTGAAAAAAAAGATATGAAAACAAAGCCTTATTTCAGTTCATATATTATTGCAATTATCACAATACTTGGCATAATGTCTTGTAAATCAGATGATGGCATCACCTTAACACAAATTAAAACATTTATTTCTTCCGGTGATAACGATGGTTATATTGAAAATTTATCAAGTCCGGTTGTACACAATTATTTTTCAGGGTCTCAAGGTAAATCCCTTTGTGTCGGTTGGAACAGCAATGGATATTGTATGCGCAGTTTTCTAAATTTCGATATTTCCACTATAATGCCATCTTCCGACAAAGAACTTATCATTGATGAAGCTTTATTGCAAGTTTTTGAAGCAAATACTAACATGCATCCATTTGACGGAGCCGGTGTAAGGGTTGTCAATTGTTATCTTTTAAATTACGGCACTTTGGATAAAAGTGATTATGGTTTGGCACCCTTTGCAGATTGTGGCGCCATTTCCACCTGGGGTTATAATGTGCTTAAAGAGTATCCTTTAAATGTCACTGCAGCTACAAATGATTTTTTAGTAACCAATCCAACCGAAAATAAATTACAATTCAGATTACAATTTTTGCCCGATGGTAATGTCCAGAAAAGTTCTCCAATTGTCAGTTCTATGTGGAATATCTTCTCAGGGGAAGAAACCCAAAAATCAGATTATCGTCCAAAATTGACAATCTCATATCATTATAATGATAAACAACAATAATTTTATTTATTAACTGTATTTGCACTATTAATTTGACGATTTACCCCGTACTATTATAAGAATGTCTGGTAATTTGTTTTTTTTACCAGTATTAATGGATTACCTTAGACAGGATATTCATTTGAATTGCCGGACTGGTAAACTGATGTTGCTGTAACTTTGATTAAAAGGAGGAAAGGGACAATGGAAAATTACTATCTTGGTATAGACATTGGCTCGGTTGCGATTTCAGTTGCTGTGATCGACGATCAGGACAGAATAAAGCACATTGTTTACTCCTTTCACAACGGGCGTATTACAGAAAAACTGCAAAAGCTTCCTGGTGAAATCAATTTAAACAAGGTTAAAGCAATTGGATACACCTCTTCAACCTCTCCTTTAATACATCACGGGAAGAAGGTTGATTCAAGGGTTGCCTATATCTCTGCCGCTAAATTTCTTCATCCCGAAGTACGCTCTTTATTGATTATAGGCGCTGAGAAATTCGGACTTGTCACCTTTTATGAAAATGGCGATTACCGGAATTATAAATCCAATACTTCATGTGCGGCCGGAACCGGAAATTTTCTCGATCAACAGGCAGAACGGCTGAACCTGCCAGGTATTAGCGAATTTAGTAAAACAGCCTTTCAGAACAAAGGAAGTTTTCCCAAAATAGCCTCGCGCTGCGCTGTGTTTGCCAAAACCGACCTGATACATGCCCAGCAGGAAGGATATTCCCTGAGTGAAATTTGCGACGCATTGTCATATGGTGTGGCAAAAAATATCGTAGATACCGTTTTTAACAACCACCAGGGTTCTAATGTGGTTGCAGCCGGCGGAGTGGCCTTAAACAAAGCAGTAATAAGGCATATAGAGCAACTAACT
>JAAYJR010000345.1 GCA_012522835.1 Bacteroidales bacterium | reverse complement strand
GCTGGCCGCTGAGGATAAAATAGAAGCATATAACCTGCCGCAGGGTGTTATGTCGCAGCTGTTCAGGGATATAGCAGCACATAAGCCGGGATTGATAACCCATGTGGGACTGGGTACTTTTATAGATCCTGAACTGTCAGGGGGAAAACTAAATAGTATAACTACTGAGAATATTGTTGAGCGAATATCTGTCAGCGGTAAAGAATATATCCTTTATAAAACATTTCCTGTTGATTTTGCGTTTCTCCGCGGTACATACGCAGATGAAAATGGCAACGTCTCTATGGAAAAAGAGGGTTTCAGCCTTGAAGCCCTTTCATTGGCTGCTGCCTGTAAAAATTCAGGAGGAAAGGTGATTGTTCAGGTTGAAAAGGTTGTCAAAGCCGGTTCAATTGATCCCAGAATGGTAAAAATTCCGGGTATCTATGTCGATACTATTGTTGTTGCCTCTAAACCGGAATATCACATGCAGACATTTGGCGAACAGTATAATCCGGCCTATTCGGGAGAAATAAAGGTGCCTAACGGCCAAATTAAGAGGATGGAGTTCAGCGAGAGGAAGATAATTTGCCGCAGGGCTGCAATGGAACTGGAGCCGGGAGTGATAGTGAACCTGGGTATAGGTATGCCCGAAGGAATATCTGCTGTTGAAAATGAAAAGGGCAGGGCTGACAGGTATATGATGACTGTGGAGGCAGGGCCTATTGGTGGTGTGCCTGCATCAGGACTTAGTTTTGGGTGTTCTGCCAATCCGGTTGCTATCATTGATCAGCCTTATCAGTTTGATTTTTATCATGGCGGAGGTATTGATATGGCTTTTCTCGGCCTTGCACAGGTTGATGCACAGGGAAATATCAATGTCAGCCGGTTTGGAAAACAGATCCCCGGATGCGGTGGATTTATAGATATTACCCAAAATGCACATGAGGTTGTGTTTTGCGGGACTTTTACAGCATCGGGACTGAAAACAGATGTGGTTGATGGGAATCTTATTATTATAAACGAAGGCCGGATAAAAAAGTTTATAAATAAACTGGAGCATATAACCTTCAGCAGCAATTACGCCAGACAGGTTAATCAGAAGGTTCTTTATGTAACTGAAAGATGTGTATTCAGGCTTTCAGAAAAAGGATTGATGCTTACAGAGATAGCTCCGGGAATTGACCTTCAGAAAGATATTATTGATAAAATGGAATTTAAACCGTTAATTGATGATAATCTGAAAATTATGGACCAGCATCTTTTCGATAAACAATAATAACGATTAAGGAGATAATATATGGAGACAATTGGGGTAGTCGGCGCCGGAACAATGGGATGTGGCATTGTCCTGGTTTTTTTAAATCAGGGTTTCAGGGTAGTACTGAATGATTTAAATGAAACACTTATAAATAAAGGGGTAGACAACATAGGCAGATATCTTTCCCGAAGTGTTGAAAAAGGAAAGATCTCCGGCGTTGAGAAGGATGAGATACTGAGCAGGCTCACAGCTTCTGACGATATTAACAGTTTAAACCGGTGCGACCTGGTTGTTGAAGCAGTGACCGAAGACATGGAAGTAAAAACAGGCCTTTTCAAAAAACTGGATGAAATATGCAGCAATGAAACCATCCTGGCATCTAATACCTCATCGTTAAGTATTACAGCTGTCTCAAATGCTACCAGCCGGCCTGACAAAGTTATTGGGATGCATTTTTTTAATCCTGCACCCGTAAATGCACTGGTGGAATTAATTAAAGGATTAAATACATCATCTGATACTTATGACCGGGTTTTTGACCTGGTGATAAAGATTGGTAAAACTCCGGTTAGTGTTCAGGAGTCACCTGGTTTTATTGTTAACAGACTGCTCATTCCCATGATTAATGAAGCAGTTTATCTGCTTGCAGAAGGGGTTGCTGAGGCCTCAGAGATCGATAAGGCGATGAAGTTAGGAGCAGGCCATCCGATGGGACCCCTTGCACTGGCCGACTTTATCGGACTTGATGTAACTTTGGCAATTATGGAAAATCTTCATAATGAGCTGGGTGATGATAAATACAGGCCATGCCCCCTCCTTAAGAAGATGGTCAGGGGTGGCATGCTTGGCAAGAAGACTAAATTGGGGTTTTTTACATATTAAACCTGACTTAGTTGTGGTTTATATACGTTGCTGCTTTTCTCAGGCTGTCAGTTCTTCAAGCATTTCCCGTGCTTTAATTGCTTCAGAGATCAGATATGGGTCATCACCGGTATTCAGGCATTCGATAACGAGCGAACCTCCTTTGAAGCCACCCTGTCTGAGCCGTTCAAATAATTTTGGAAAATCGACCATACCTGTTCCTGGAGTAACATTTACATCCTTTGGCATCCGGAAATCTTTGACACACATACCTGTAAGCAGTCCGTCGACATCAGCACAGTCAGCTACCGGATCAATAGTGCCGTCTGAATAGTAATAGATATTCCCCGGGTCATACCACAGGTTAAAACTCTTATGCCCGACTGATTCAACATGCTTCCGGCATTGCGCTCCTGTTGCGTTTGTGCCTCCGTGGGGCTTAAGAGTCAGCTCCACACCTTTACTTTGTGCATAATCGCAAGATGCGGCAATTGCTTTATAATAATCTGCTTCTATTGCGGGATCAGAAACCCCGTTCATCATAAGGTTCGGACATTTACAAACCTTGCTGTTATCAATAAGCCGTTTAAGGGCGGCAATGTTATCATCAAGAGATGCTTTTCTGTCATATCCGTAACCAGATATAGACGCAATCTGCAGTCCGCGTGACCTGGCCTCTTCAAATATAACTGCTGCCTCTTCAATTGAAGTGTCAGGGCCTAATACCCTTCCTCCTTTATGCGACATCATCCCAATATACTGAAATCCTGCCTTTGCAATGCTGTCCAATGCATTTTTGTAATCCAGTTTGTTCCACGGACGGGTATAAATGCCGATCTTCCATTTAGGTGCTGAACATGAATTTAAAAGTGCCCCGGCAGTTGTTGCCATAACCATGCTGCCGATAAAGCTACGGCGTGAGATTAAATGTTTAGTATTACTGTTTTCCATAATAATAAATTTAGAATATAAGCTGTACTTATTTAAGTTTTCTGATTTTAATATTCCGGTACCATGAGTCGTCTGAATGGTCGGTAATGACAATATGTCCCTTCCGTTTTTTTGCAAAACCGGTGTAACTGACGAATTTGCTTTTTTGAAATGCAGCATCGAATTCAGGGGAATCGAGATTGAATTCCAACACTTTTTCGCCGTTTAACCAATGCTCTCCGTAATTACCCTTGAATAAAATTCTGCTGCTGTTAAATTCTCCGATTGGATTTAGCTTAACATTTTCAGGTGGGAAAAGGTCGTATAGCGACCCGGTATACTGAGTGGGTTTCAGCTTACCATCATATTTTTCATGGCCATCATCCAGTATCTGATATTCAAATCCCAGGGCAGAGAATTTTGATCCATGGGCCATTGACAGTTCCTCAGATACATTATATTTTATGCCGCTGTTACCTGCCGGCATGATTTTCCATTCAAAATATAATTCAAAATCATCAAATGTCTCAACAGTCATGAGGTCACCCCCGATAACCGGTTTCCCGTCGGGCTGCTTCGGAACCTCTTTGTTGCTCACCTTTCTTATCATGCCATTCTCTACTTTCCAGTGATCTGGCTGAACAGCATCACGTCCTAATCCGCGCCAGCCGTTTAAGGTTTTCCCGTCGAACAGTAATTCCCATCCATCCCTTTTTTCCTTTTTTGTCAATGTATTGATAGTTTGTTTATCTGCATTATTGCATCCGGCAAAGAATAGTGCTGCCAACAGCATCGTAGAGATTGATTTCATTTTTGTCATTGTAATATAATGTTTTTTGGTTGATTTATTTTTTAGGTGAAAATAAGAAAAAAAGTCAAGTGCAATTCTGAAAACGCTATTTTTTCGGTCTGGAATGGGAATTTTCGAAATTTATCAATAACATTGTGACAGCCAACCTGACAAAAAGAGAAAATTTATTAAACATGCATGATTGGAAAATTAGATGAAACGGATTGCATTTAAAATGTACCTCAATGAGGGGATGAAAGAGGAGTATAAGAAAAGGCACAACGAAATCTGGCCTGAGCTTAAAAAGCTTTTGAAAGAAGCCGGAGTCAGCGAGTATTCCATTTTTCTGGATGAGGAAACCAATACGCTGTTTGCTTTTCAGAAAGTGAGCGGTGAGGGCGGTTCACAGGATCTGGGGCAGACTGAAATTGTGAAAAAGTGGTGGAAGCATATGGCCGATATAATGAAGGTTAATCCCGATAATTCGCCTGTTTCCATATCTCTCGAAGAGGTTTTTTATTTGGAAGGATAACAGTTTATTAATAAAAATACTTTTAAAATGACAGCAGATCAAATATCAGCTTCTTATGAACTTGCAAAAAGGCAATATAGTGACCTTGGCGTAAGTACAGATGAAGCTTTAAAAAAAATGGATGAGGTAGTTATAAGTTTACATTGCTGGCAGACTGATGATGTTGGCGGATTTGAGAGGCCTGATGCCACACTTTCAGGAGGAGGCATACAGGCTACTGGAAATTATCCGGGGAAAGCAACATCAATAGAGGAGATGCGAAAAGATCTTGAAAAGGTAATGGAACTTTTACCAGGAAGGCAGCGCCTGAACCTGCATGCAAGTTACGGGGAGTTTGCCGGCAGGCCGGCAGACCGCAACCGGATTGGTGTGGAACATTTCAGGGGTTGGATTGACTGGGCTAAAGATCAGGGAATCGGACTGGATTTTAACGGTACCTATTTTTCACATCCTTTGGCAGAAAGTGGATTTACCCTCTCTGCAAAAGATAATTATATCAGGCAGTTTTGGATTGATCATATGAAGTGTTGCCGGGAAATAGGGGCAGAAATGGGAAAACAGCTTGGCACAGCCTGCGTTCATAATACATGGATCCCTGATGGTTCAAAAGATATACCGGTAGACCGAAATGGTCACAGGATATTATTAAAACAGTCGCTCGATGAGGGATTTATTAAGCAGTACCCTGCTGATTACCTTAAGGATGCCCTCGAGAGTAAGTTGTTTGGAATTGGTACTGAATCTATGACGGTTGGTTCACACGATTTTTACCTGGGTTACGC
>JAAYJR010000063.1 GCA_012522835.1 Bacteroidales bacterium | reverse complement strand
GTTTTATTTTATGCAGAATGGAAAGTAAACGTGTAACGATAACAAAATTAGCTGATCAGTTGCAGTTGTCTCCCTCAACCGTTTCTAGAGCATTAAAAAATCATCCGGGTATCGGAAAAGCAACCTGCAAAAGAGTTCAAAAGCTTGCCTCGGATCTTGGATACTTTCCAAACTCAATTGCTTCGAATCTAAGGAGAAAAAAAACTAACCTGATTGGGGTAATGGTGCCAAGGATCGATCGGCATTTTCATTCTTACGTTATAAGCGGAATTGAAGAAACTGCCAATAAAGCCGGGTACTATGTTGCAATATTTCAATCTAAAGATTCCTATCAAAAAGAAATTGATAATGTGAGAATGCTACTTTCAAACAGGGCAGACGGAGTGATTAGTTGTCTGGCTCTTGAAACTAAAAAGTTTAACCATTTCTTCAAATTTAACGACCACAACATACCCTTGGTATTTTATGACCGTGTTCCTGACAAAGTTGAAGCAAGTAAAGTATTGATAGACGATTTTGAAGCTGCTTTCAAAGCCTGTTCACACTTAATTGCAGCAGGATGCAAAAGGATTGCCCACATTGCCGGTAATCAAAATTTAGCTGTTTACAAAAACCGCCTCAATGGATACAAAGAAGCCCTCAAAAAAAACAATATTGCAATAGATGACGAACTAATATGCTTTGCAGATTCTTTAACAATGGAAGAGGGCCAAAAATTTACTGCCAAATTGTTACACCTACCGCAACCTCCTGACGGTCTGTTTTGTTCGAATGACCATACGGCCATAAGTGCAATTCAGGTTGCAAAGAAAGAAAAAGTTAATATCCCAGGAGATTTGGCTGTTGTAGGATTCAGTAACTCACCGGCTTCAACAATAATTGAACCGTCACTTACAACGATTGACGACCATGCATTTGAGATGGGTCAGAAAGCCGCCCGCTTGCTAATACACCTGATAGAAGATAAAGACAAAAATGTAGTGTCTGAAACGATAATTATCCGTAATAATCTTATAATAAGGGAGTCAAGTAAAAAGCAGAAATATTAACAGATACGGGATTGTATATTTGTTTATGTTTATCGGGATTATGCGAATTTTTTTCAAATGATAAATATATACAAAATGATAATATAATTATTGAAGTGGCTCCTTGTCATGCAGCAGGTCAAAGAAAAAACAGTTATTACATCTCAATGCTCTATGCAG
Source organism: Bacteroidales bacterium (assembly GCA_012522835.1). Classification (GTDB taxonomy): domain Bacteria; phylum Bacteroidota; class Bacteroidia; order Bacteroidales; family Prolixibacteraceae; genus JAAYJR01. The sequence goes on along the minus strand of JAAYJR010000063.1, from coordinate 12,751 downwards.
AGAGGCCTCACCTGCTCCTCGCAATATCTATCTCAACGTTGTTGCCTTTATAGCCGGATCTTCTGACAGAATTTAATATCTCTTTTTCGTAACGTTTGTCGACCTCAAAAAAAGAAAAGTTTTTCATAACCTCTATATCCCCTATTTCTGCACTTTTGTTTGGAAGGTAATGATTCACAAGATCTATAATCTTTCGTTTATTGATGCCATTTTTCTTGCCCTGGTTAAAGAAAAAACGTGAAAAATAAATGTCAGTCTTTACTCTGCCGTTATAGCTGCTTTTCTCTTTTTTTCTTTTCCCGTTTCTGCTATTTCTTACCTCAGTATTTACGGTGCTGCTCTCATCGACATTTATATCAGGGGCATTGTTATAATACTGAAGAAACCTGTTAAATTCCACAGAAACAAAATGTTTAATCAATTCTTCCCGCTCAAGCCATGCCAGTTTTTTATAAATAACCGGCATAAATTCAGCAATTTGAATTTCATTAACACTTACATTTTCAACCTTATCAATCAGGCTGAAAAGTTGCTTTTCGCAAATTTCCTTACCTGAAGGAACATTTTTCCGTATAAATTCTTTATTTACCTTTTTTTCTGCCTGACGGAGCTTACTTTTTTCACGAAGGTGAATAAATACTATTGAAATTCCCTTTTTACCTGCCCTGCCGGTACGTCCGCTTCTGTGAATATATATTTCAGGATCATCCGGAAGGTTATAGTTAATAACATGTGTCAGGTCATTAACATCCAGTCCGCGTGCTGCGACATCTGTTGCAACCAGTATCTGCAAATGCCTGGCACGGAACCTCGACATAACAAAATCCCTCTGGGCCTGTGACAGGTCACCATGCAGAGCATCTGCATTATATCCGTCCTGCATCAGCTTATCTGCAACTTCCTTGGTCTCTGACCGGGTGCGGCAAAAAATTATACCATATATACTGGGATTGCTGTCAACTACACGTTTCAGTGCTATATACCTGTCTTTCGCGTGAATCAGATAATAGTGATGTTCAACATTATCAGCTCCTGTATTTTTCCTGCCTGCAGATATTTCATAAGTGCCGGTCATATATCTTTTCGATATTGATACAATTTCCTGAGGCATCGTAGCCGAAAACAATAATGTCTGCTTTTCTGCCGGGGCATTCTCAAGGATAGCATCAAGATCATCCTTAAATCCCATTGACAACATTTCATCTGCCTCATCAAGGACAAGCCATTTAATTTTACCTATTTTAAGCTTTTTCCGTTTGATAAGATCGAGAGTTCTTCCGGGTGTGCCAACAACAATTCCGGCACCTTCATCAAGCTGCCTGATCTGTTTGCTGATATCAGAACCACCATAAACAACCGCAATTTTAGTTTTGGTTGAAAATTTCGAAAATGAATTAAGGTCAGCCGCAATTTGCATTGCAAGTTCCCTCGTTGGACTTAATATCAAAGCCTGTATAGATTTATCATTCTTGTCAATCTGCTGAATAATAGGCAGTCCGAATGCTGCTGTCTTACCCGAGCCTGTCTGGGCAACTGCAGTCATATCATTTTGACTTTGCAATAAAAATGGAATTGTTTTTTCCTGGATGGGAGTTGGATTCTCAAATCCGAGCTCTTCAACTGCCTTCAGAATATCGGCATTGAGGCCCATTTCATTAAATAATATCATTTAAAGTAGTATCAATTTTGCGGCCGCAAAGATAGCCTTTTTAATCTAATAGAGCTATTTATACCTTTTTCTTTTGATCATGTGATTGATAATTAATATAACTAAAAAATTTTGACAGATATTTCCCCTGCTTTTTAAATACAAAACATTTACATTTGCCATGTGAAATATTCAATTTAAAATTAATTTTGAATATGGAGCCGGAACCAGATGTAAATGTCATGCCTACTATATTATTAGTAATAGTAATTAATTTATGCTGCATGAATTCAATGTCGCAGGTTACAGATACAATAGTACCTGTAGATAAAGATCCGGAAAAAATTCTCCGGAAAATTGACATTCAGGAAATTTCAAAACAGGGTTTTAATTTTTGGCAGGATGAATTTTCTGGTCACTGGGCAGGTATTGATTTCGGATTTAATTCATTTATAAACAAAGATTATGCAAATTATAATTCCGAATTCATGAACAATAACCTGCTATTGTCAAATTCAACCTTTATAAACCTCATACAGCAAAGTATCGGACTTCAACATAACCGGAATACAATTGGTTTGGTTACAGGTATCGGACTTCACCTGCAAAGTTACCATCTCAATCAGAACACAACTATACGAAGATTGGAAAGCGGCATGATTGAACCGGAAATTCTGGTATTTGACCACAATCAGAAGTCAAAACTTTCAGTTGTTTCGCTTGTGTTACCAATATTAACTGAATTTCAGATACCTTTAAAGCACTATGAAAACAGGATTTATTTTTCGGCAGGCCCATATATGGGATACAGATTAAGCAGCCACACAAAAATCAAATACCGGGTTGAAGGGAAAAAAGAAAAACTTAAAGTTCCGGGCCACTATTCTCTGCATGACCTTAAATATGGATTGATGGTAAGGACAGGTTACAGGTGGATTAATTTATTTGCATCTTACGAACTGGTTCCCCTGTTCAAAAAAGATAAAGGACCTCAACTTACTCCGGTCACCTTTGGCATAACCTTAATAAGGCTGTAAAAAATTAAACCCAATGAGACATTACATACTCGAAGAGACTAATTGGAACAACGTAAAAAATGAGAAATATGAAGTGGCAGTACTTCCATGGGGTGCCACTGAGCCCCACAATTATCATCTGCCGTATGGAACCGATTCAATAGAAACAGCAGCAATTGCAGCCGCTTCTGCAGAGAAAGCATGGCACAGGGGGGCAAAAATAATGGTACTGCCCGTGATTCCTCTCGGTGTTCAGAATATCGGACAAATAGAATTACCATTCTGCCTCCATACCCGGCCTTCGACACAAAAGATAATTCTTGAAGACATTGTTACGGCATTATATCACCAGGGATTCAGAAAACTTGTAATAATGAACGGACATGGGGGGAACGATTTCAGGCCTATGATACGTGAACTGATGCCGCAGTTTCCAGGAATGTTCATTGCACTGAACGAATGGTTCACCCTCCTCAGACAATCAGATTATTTTGAAGAGACGGGAGATCATGCAGGTGAGATGGAAACAAGCATTATTATGCACTATTTTCCGGAATTTGTACTTCCTCTTGAAATGGCCGGTGAGGGATCGACAAAAAAAATCAGGTTAGACGGATTAAACAATAAAACGGCATGGAGTCCGCGCCAGTGGGATAAGTTAACAGCCGATACAGGAGTAGGGAATCCTCATAAAGCAACAGCAGAAAAAGGCCTGAAATTTACGGAGGATCTGACAAATATAATCGCAGACTTTTTTGTTGAACTGGCAAAGTGTGATATAAGTGATCTTTATTATTAAAATATTTTAATTATCATTGATATTTTGTTGAAAATTTAAGTTATTGCAAAAAAATAAAACAACTGAAATATGAGACTTCTATTAATAAGCAACTCAACAATGGTTGGAAAACCTTATCTGGAATACCCGAAGTATGAGATAAAAAAATTCCTTGGTAAAAAACCGGTAACAGCAGTACTTATACCTTATTCGGCCGTTACCATGTCGTATGATGAATATTGCGGAAAAGTTGAACAGCGATTTGCCGAGTTAGGCCATCATATTGTAGGGTTACATACCTTCTCAGATCCTTTAAAAGCGCTTGAGGAGGCAGAGGCAATCATTATAGGAAACGGCAATACCTGGAGACTGGCAAGATTGCTCCATGATAAAAAGCTTATGAATCCTATCCGCGAGAGAGTTTTTAACGGTACTCCATACATAGGATGGAGTGCAGGGCTGAATATTGCCGGGCCTACCCTTCGTACAACAAATGATATGCCCATAGTCGACCCGCATGGATTTGAATGTGTCGGACTTGTGCCATTCCAGATCAATCCGCATTATACAGAAGAGAATATCAGGGACCATGCCGGAGAAACCCGTGAGCAGCGTCTTCTGGAATTTATAGAATTGAATACTTCAACCTATGTAGTGGGATTGCGTGAAGGCACTATGCTTAAGCTTGAACATGGCAAGCTTAAACTGATTGGCGATAAACCCTGCAGAATATTCAAAAATGGTACAGATCCGATTGAACTCACTGCAAAGGATGATCTTACATTTCTGATGGAGACCGGGGTTCTTGCATGATATCCGGGATATTAATTTCCCCAGGCTGAATCTAACTTATAGATATCCAGATTGATAACTTTTAACTCACCTCCCTGGGTTGAAAGTACAAGGTCTTCGTCACCTTCAGCGGGAGTAAAACAGTTTGATATAACCATCTGTCCTCCGTTGCCAAAAATCTCAACAGACGAACGATCTATAAGAATCTCAAGAGTAATTGTATTATTTACCGGTGCTAAGGGGGCAGTTGTGCCCAATACAGAGATAGTACCTTTTTTAACATCGTATAATATTTCAGTTCCGGGATTTTTCTTGCTGTGCCTGATTATAAATCCAAAATTATTGGATGTCTTAAGATCAAACTCCCCTATTATATGTAAACAATCACCTTTCACACTTTTTACAATGTTTTGATTTATCCCGGGTATCAGGTTCTCATCCTTCCAGTTATAATGTTTGCCCCGTAATCTACTGATCTCCTCTACAGGTTTACGTGTTACCCTGTATCCGGAATTAAATTTAGTAAGTTTTAATTCAGAAGGAAAAGTCATCTGTCCGTTAAAGGGCATACCCGGAAACTGGCCACCTTTCATCCAGGCAATTTGGATTATTCTTCCGTCCTCCTCAGGAATATTGCTCCAGGTTTGTGTGGCATAATAATTTTTCCCGTAATCACCCGGCAACCTGGCTGATTCGGTACTAAACTCTTTTCCGTCAAAATTTCCTATCAGATAGCTGCCATCCCCGTCGAACAAAACCCATTTCCATTCTTCAGGACGGTTGGTTACCTGCATCTGAACCAGATCAGGACATTCATAAAATCCATATATATGGCTTTCCCATTTCCAGTTTACCAGATCATCGGAGGTATAAAAGGAGACACCTTTAGAGTTATCATCTTCAGAGGTCTTCCTGTATAATACCATTACATATTTACCGGAAGGATTGTGCCAGATAACTTTAGGATCACGGGCATCATCCTTATCATCATATGGAATTACAGGATTATTTTCATACTTTTCCCAGCTCCTTCCCCTGTCGGTGCTGTATGCAATTCTCTGTCCGCAGTTCTGGCTTGTATAAAAGGCAACAAGAGTAAAATCGTCTCCTTTCTGTTTTTCCAGAAGGTTTCTTTCGTCAACAATGGCTGAACCGGAAAAGGCGGTGCAGCGGACTTTATCTTCAGAATTTTCATCGGGGTATAATGCAATTGGCAAGTGCTCCCAATGCACAAGATCGTTACTTACAGCATGTCCCCAGTGCATAAAACCCCATTCAGTGCCTTTCGGGTTATACTGATAAAAAAGATGGTACTCCCCTTTATAGTAAACAAGACCGTTTGGATCATTATGCCAGTTCTTTTCAGGAGTAAAATGAAACTGAGGCCGGTAAAGCTCATTATAATACTTTTTATCCGGATTGAAAGAAGTTATGATAATTCCTGCTGATAATAACAAAAAGAAACCTTTTAAAATCTTCATTTTTCCAATTTTAACAATTACCATTTACAAATGAATCCATCCTCTCTTCAGTGCATACTTTACAATATCTGCATTACTGTTCAACTTAAGCTTATCAAGTATATGCTGCTTGTGAGTTCCGACTGTCTTCACGCTAATGAATAATTTTTCAGAAATTTCGCGTGTTGACTTTCCTTCAGCATATAATTTTAAAATCTCAGTTTCGCGCCCGGACAACTCTTCATTACCATCTTTATCGTAATCAGAGGGTTCGAGATATCCCTGAATTATCATTCCGGTAATTTCATCGCTAAGGTATTTTTTTCCTGACATAACTGAATGAACTGCTTCGATAAGTTGACGGTATGTACAATTTTTTAACAGATATCCGTCAGCTCCCGCCTCCAGGATACCTTTTACGAACTGTCTGTCTGAATGCATTGAAACTGCAATTATCTTCAATGACCTGTTCTCCTCCTTTAAAATCCGTGTGGCATCTATTCCGTTCATCACGGGCATGCCTATATCTATCAAAATCACATCCGGCTGCAATTTTCTGGCCTTGTCAATGGTCTCCTGACCATCTTTGGCCTGAGCAATAACTTCAATATCATCGACATTCGATAATAAATTCACCAGGCCTTCCCTGAATAACTGATGATCATCTGCAATTAATACTTTTATTACCATATTTTTTTAATTTTCGCTGGCTGGTATCCTGACAGTAGCTTTTGTTCCCTTACCCGGACCTGATTTTATTTCCAGGTTCCCTTTTATATTCTCTAACCTCTCTGTAATACTCATCAACCCAAAACCACCTTTCATAGTAACTCTTTTATTCCTCTTCCTGATAAACCCGATTCCGTTATCCTGAACGGTAATATAATAAAATTCTTTGGTCCTTCTCACTTCAAGTTCGATCAGATCAGCATACGCATGTTTTATTGCATTATTAAGCAATTCAGCAACAATACGATATATCAATATTTTAAATTCTTTTTTTATATCAATTTTATTAAACTCACTGATCAGAACTGTCTTTATTTTAAATTTTTCGCCTATCTGCTCTAATTTCCATTGAAAAGCGGGGATGAGTCCAAGTTCATACAGGACCGGCGGACTAAGATCATAGGTCAAAATGCGGGATTCCGTAATTGCATTCTTCAGAAGTTCCGAAGTCTCATGCAGGGTCTGCTGTAAATGGTGATCTAACTTTTCATTCATTATCGATGACAGCTTAATATATATGAGAGACAAAGTCTGGCCAAGACTGTCATGAAGGTTTTCAGCAATTCTCCTGCGTTCTTTTTCCTCAGCAAGTGTCAATTCAGTATTAAGATCTTTTAGTTTTTTCTGATAGTTCCTGATCTGTTTTAAACTTCTTTTCAGGGCCATTTCAGTAAGCTTTCGCTTGGTTATATCATAACTCACCCCTCGCAATCCAAAAAACACACCATTTTTATCAAACAGGGAGAAACCACTTACTGACAACCATATTTGATTGTTATCCGGTAAATTAAGTTCAATTTCACAATCTTTGAAGCTGGAATTGTTAATAAAACTCAATTCAATCATCGATTTTGATGATTTCCGTTTTTTCAACTGAAACAGATCAAAAAAACTCTTCTCATTAATCACAGAATCCGGATTAACATAAAGTATCTTTTCAATAACCGGACTCACATAGGTAAAAATACCCTTAGAATCAACTTCCCAATAAAATTCAAGGGCATGTTCTGAAATCTGAAGAAGCCTCTCTTCGCTCTGAAGATATTTATAAGTTTGATTTTTAATATGTATCTCCAGGCTTTCATTTCTTTTTCTGAGAAGGTCTTCTGCTTTTTTAATTCTCAGTACCACATTTATCTGTGCTTTTAATTCATCCTGACTGAATGGTTTGGAAATAAAAGCATCAGCTCCCAGGTTCAACCCTTTGGTCCTTTCAACAGAATTTTGTCCCAAAGCAGAGATCATCAATACAGGAATATTTTGTGTTTGTGTATCACTTTTTAATATTCTACACACATCGTATCCATTCATGTCTGGCATTAAAATATCGAGAAGGATGATTTCAGGCGTTTCTAATCTTGCAAGGTCAATTCCTTCCTGGCCCGATGTAGCCTTTAAAAAATGAAAATCAGGATAATACAATGAAAATATTTGATTGAGCAGCTCTAAATTAATTTCATTATCGTCAATAGCCAGAATTTTTTTCATAAAAACCTTTCTCCCTGTTATTTTAATTACCCGGTATTTATCATGAAACGGGTATCCCGGTCAAAACCGGGGCCCGATAGTATGATTAAAACATATACGTGACATATGATACCGTTTAAAATAAACAATTTTAATCATATAAAATCCACTGAATATTAACGTTTTTTGATCAATAAACAAAAATATCCTTTTTTTTCGATATCACCCTTTTCATCAGCAAAAATTACAGACCCTTATCAGTAAAAACATCACCCCTTATCAGCAAAATACTGATTGAAAATCAGTAGTCAGGATCCTTCGAATCAGCAATTAGTTTTTCACGTAACTTCCTCATTTAGTTTACTTTGCATGTGATGATTTACAAATACTAAGTGTTACTAAAATGCAAGCAAAACTATATGGAATTCTTGTTTATATACTTGTTTGTGCCTATTCATATGGCCAGAATTCAAATGAAAAACCAATATATTTAACAGACAGTCACATTAATATTGCAACTGAAGTGGTTAAAAAGGCTTTTATTCCACCACCTTCCAACTTCAACCGTTTAAAGTCAGCTTCAAATGATAATGCAAATTTTGAAGTAACTTATATAAACTTTCCGGAGGATGCAAAAAGGGCATTTGAGTATGCAGTATCTATTTGGGAAAGCTTATTGTCCTCCCCGGTCACCATAAAGGTCCAGGCTGTCTGGGAATATATGGATGGTAATGTTCTTGCCAAAGGCCGTCCGACAACTTTCTTCAATAATTTTAACGGAACTCCGTTGCCCAATGTTTATTATCCGGTTGCGCTTGCAGAAAAGTTAACTGTAAGTGAATTGAATCCGGGCAGTTTTGATATTGTCTGCAGTTTTAACAATAAGTACCGCTGGTACAGGGGCACAGATGGCAATACTCCTGATACCGACTACGACCTGGTAAGTTCTGCACTGCATGAATTGGGACATGGATTAGGATTTTCAGGTTTCCTTAACAATAAAAACAATCAGGGTTATTTTAATAATCTGAATAACCTGCCCTCAGTTTATGATTTTTATATTTTTAATTTCAAAGAGCAACAAATTGCCAATAAAGAACTATTTCAAAGTCCTTCAAAAGAGTTGTTTAGTCAGTTAACTTCAGAGGAACTGAAATTTCACACTCCTGAAAATGACAAAGAAAACAGTCCAATTGACAAAATCTTTGCACCCTCTGTATGGAATGAAGGATCAAGTATTTATCATATTGAAGGATACAGCTATGGTGCAGAAAACAGCCTTATGTCTCCTTTTGCCTATAAAGGAAGGGCTATTCATAATCCGGGCAAAGTGACAACAGGTATCTTGTCAAAACTGGGATGGGAGTATGTAACATTTGATTTTGAACCTCTTAAAGATATCGAAGATCCCAAGACTGAGCTAAATGTTAATGTCGGGATCAAATCTGATTTCGAAGACGCACTTACATCAGTAAAGATCATATATACTGCCGATGGTTTTAAAACAAAAGATTCTGTAGATCTGTATTTTAACGAAACCACAAAATTCTATACCGGCAAATTGCCTGTTGATCAAAACGGTACTTACAATTACTATATCCAGGCTGTGACTGTTAATAACAGATTATTTAAGCACCCGGCTGAAGCACCGTCAAAAAAGTTTAATCTCCGGATAGGGCCTGACTATTTTATTCCTGATCTGTTACACAATCCTGTAAAACTGGTTTATACAAACCAAAATGTTTTAAATTTTTCTGCTGTGGCAAAAGATAATGTCGGAATAAAATCTGTAACAATGGAGTACAGGATAAATGGTGTTATGCAGGATCCTGTCCAGCTTAACATGACCGGAAAAGATATATACCATGGGAATATTCAACTGACCGGTGAAACATTAAAAAATAAAAATTTCGAATACCGGATAACTGCCAGGGATCAATCAGCCAACAGCAACAAAAGAACAGTTCCATCTACAGGATTCTACAGAATTCAGTTTTTTGACCAATATGCTCCCCGTATGGAATACTCTTCAACTTTTGAAGATAGTGATGATGATTTTGTGCTCTCAGATTTTACAATATCACCTGCCACAGGTTTTACCGGAAGAATTTTGCATACCCCACATCCGTATCCTCTGTCAGCTGTTAATAATGAGCACTATAACATTACTGCCGTGTTAAAATATCCTATAATAGTTATGAGTGATGGTGATCTGTCTTTCAATGAAGTTGTCCTTGTCGAAACAGGAATAACCGATCACTCCTCTTCCGGATATACAGACTATGTAATTGTTGAAGCAAGCAAAGACGGTGGAAATATCTGGCTGCCCCTGACCAAACATTACGATTCCGCCATCGAAGAGAACTGGAATATGACATTTAAAAGCAGTTTTAACAACAGTACTTCATCAGCAGGAGGCAATGAGGGGTTATTTGTGAAACGTAATATAAACTTAACTGAAAATACAGGATTGGCCGAAGGGGACACGGTTCTGATCAGGTTCAGGCTGGCTTCTGATAAATCTATAAATGGCTGGGGCTGGGCTATTGATAACCTGAAGATACAGCAGGTCTATACTTACAGTGATGAGATCCTGGCTGAAAAAAAGGTATTGGTCTATCCAAATCCATTCAGGACCAGCATAAATATTAAAACTTATGAAGCAGGATCACCGGGATTATCTCCTGTAGAGATATTAATAACCGATATCACAGGTAAGACAGTAATGCATAAAACAGATGCCGCAACATTGATGTCTCCCGGGGTAACAATTGACCTTTCTGACAAAAAACCGGGGATGTATATTGTAAATGTCAAAGACAATAAAGGCTCTGTGTCAATAAATAAAGTCATTAAAAATTAACAGCTAAAATAAATAAAATGGAATCATCATTAATTGTATTTTTATTATCATTCTTAGGATTTTTGATTTCAACATTTACAATGGTTAAATTGATTAAATCCCGAAAAAAATAATTATCTTTGTTTTCAAATTTAATTAGTATGTACTTGTCAGTTAACAATACTTATTTTTTCTGGTACTTTTATTTTGATTCAAAATGCGGGATCAGGAGATAAAGTATTGTTTATATTGAAGATATTTTACAAAAGGTCCCGGAAATCCGGGGCCTTTTGTTTTTTAATAAGTTCTGATCCTGTATAACCGGGATTGATTTAATGAAATTAGACTTTTTAAAAAAAGTTAACATCAAATAAATAAAAAAAATTCAACGCATGAAGATAACAATAATCGGGCTTGGACTGATCGGAGGATCTTTGGCTAAGGATCTGAGAAAAACAAAATTTGCGACAGAACTAACCGGAGTTGATATAAATGAGGCTAATGCTGCAAAAGCGGTAGAACTCGGACTGGTTGACCGGACAGAAACATTGGAAAAAGCTATTTCCGGAAGTGATATAATATTAATTGCAATTCCGGTTGACAAGGAATTTGAAACACTGCCCTATATTCTGGACAACATAGATAACAATACCACAGTTGCGGATATGGGGTCGGCAAAAAAAATTATCACAGACCTGGTTAAAGACCACCCTAAAAGAAAACAATTTATTGCTGCCCATCCAATGTCAGGAACAGAGGACTCAGGGCCTGCCGCGGCACTGGAAGGTTTGTTCAGAGGCAAAATAGCAATTATCTGTGATCATGAAGAATCAGGTCCGCAGCATCTGGCATTGATTGAAAAAATGTTACAGTCGCTCGAAATGGATATTGCTTATATGACCTCCGACGAACAGGACCACAGCACTGCCTTTGTTTCGCACCTCCCTCATGCAGCTGCCTTTGCACTGGCAAATGCGGTACTGGAAAAAACTGACAGGAATATTATTTTTGACCTTGCAAGTGGTGGTTTCAGATCTACCGTAAGGCTTGCCAAGAGTTCCTGTTCGATGTGGAAGCCAATTTTTGAACAAAACCAACAATATATGGTTGATTCACTAAATGTATATATAAAGCATCTGCAACAGTTCAGGGATTCCATACAACACAGGCAATTTGACAAACTTGAAGAGCTTATCCTGAATGCCAATAAAATAAGAAGTATACTGGATGGAAAAAATAATCATCTGATTAAAAACGAAGAAAAAATTGTTAAACTTTATACAAAACAACAATGAATTCGCTACCAGACATTAATACAATAAAAGAGTGGTTGCCTCATATTAACAACCCTCTTCTTGTTTCCGGCCCCTGCAGCCTGGAAACAGAGCAGCAAACAATGGAAACAGCAAGGTTACTTGCCAAAGATCACCGGGTTTTCATATTCCGGGGAGGGATCTGGAAGCCCAGGACAAGGCCCGGTTTATTCGAAGGTGTCGGGTCTGTAGGACTGAAGTGGCTGCAGACCGTGAAAAAAGAGACCGGCCTGTATGTTGCCACAGAGGTAGCCAACGCACAACATACTGAAAAGGCAATGAAAGCCGGAATTGACGTATTATGGATTGGAGCCAGATCAACTGCCAGTCCGTTTGTCGTCCAGGAAATTGCCGATGTTATAAAAGGCAGTAATGCGGTGGTAATGATAAAAAACCCTGTCAATCCGGATGTTCAATTATGGATAGGTGCAATAGAACGAATTTATCGTGCCGGAATCAAAAATATTGTTGCTATACATCGCGGATTCACTCCTTTCAGGGACACAAAATACCGTAATTATCCGAACTGGCAAACAGTAATTGAATTAAGGAGGCTCATTCCAAACCTGCCCATAATATGTGATCCCAGTCATATTGCCGGAAAACGGGAATACCTGTATGAAATTTCCCAAAAAGCATTCGACATGGGTATTGAAGGACTAATGATTGAATCACATTACAATCCTGCAGTTGCCTTAAGCGATGC
>JAAYJR010000078.1 GCA_012522835.1 Bacteroidales bacterium | reverse complement strand
TACCCCCAGGATGCTGCAATTAAAAATATGCGGACTTTACCGTACAAGTCTTGAGGAGTTCGACAATATTTTTATTATAGGGGATTTACGACAAATTCAAAGGCTGAACAGCTGGAATGAAAACCAGATAAGCGGTTTTGAAGTTTTTATTGAGGATTTTGAAAGGATATCTGATGCAGAACAAACTATAAGAAATGTAGTACTCGACTACAGCAGGGAAAATGATGCCATCCTGCGTACTACTAATATTACCAGAGAGTACCCTCAAATATTTGACTGGCTATCAATACTTGATATGAATGTTTGGGTTATCTTGATTTTGATGGCGATGGTCGCAGGATTTAACATGATATCAGGCCTGCTGGTTATTATTCTTGAACGCAGCAGAATGATAGGGGTATTGAAAGCAATGGGAAGCCCGAATAAAAGTATAAGGCAGGTATTCCTGTACCTGGCTGTATTTTTGACAACACGTGGAATGATCTGGGGAAATATAATTGGAATTGCACTTGTACTGATACAAAATTTCTTCAAAGTTATAAAACTTAATCCCACCACCTATTATGTGGATTTTGTCCCGGTAAATTTCTCAATACTGCATATTTTATTGCTTAATGCAGGTACCATAGCAGCCACAACACTGATGCTGGTAATTCCAAGTTATTTTGTAACTAAAATATCTCCTGACAAAATTATACGTTTTGAATAATTTGTCAGTCATAGAACGCCCATGAGAATCCCATCCTGAAAGTCATCCGGTTCATCGGATAATGTGGAGTTGTAAAATATTCTTTTTCAATAAAGGAGTTACCCAGATTGATCATCTTAAAGAATATCCTGGTCCTTTTCAGCCTCAAATTCACATATGCATCTATATAAGGAAAATCACCAACCTTTTTATAGTCCTGCAGATAAAAAAAACCGGTTGAGGGATCATATTTATCGGCATAATACTCTGTAAAATATCTCAGGTCAATACCTATTTGGGTAAACAAAACTTTAGAAACAATAAATTTATAATAGGCAGAGACAAAAGTGGAAAAGTCCGGCAAATGGAGTATTTCTTCATTGGACGATTTTTGCCAAAGGAGACGTGTGCGAAAATGCAGGTTCCGGTAATTAAAATCCTTATCTGCGTATGCTGATAATACCAGCAATTGTCCGTCATGCTGTACCGGAATACCAATGGTGTCATTATACATGAATTTATTTATAACTGCATAATTCCCGCTTAGTTGAAATTTTCTTGCCGGTATTGTTACATTCGCTTTTACGGTCATACGTTGTTCCATCTTCAGGTCTTGCTGCCACTTAATATGATTTGAGTAAAACTGCTCCTGAAAATAATCAGGTACAATATTTTCAATCTTCCCGTTAATATTGAATGAGGAGGTAGAATCACCAAGCAGTGACAATGGTTTTTTAACTAATCCGGTTAATTCCGTTTGACCTGTATTTCTGCCAATAAGAAATATCCTGCCCTCTGCATTCCACTGCCAGAAGCGGCCTGACCTCCTGAATATTCCTCCGCCGGCATATACATTTGAATACTTTTTCAACCTGTTTGAATTCGCACCCCCCGAAACTCCCGGAGAAGCAACTTTAACATATTCCTGTCCTAAAAATGCACGTTTCCCAAAGCTGGTCTTTCGGTCGGGATTTTCGTATTGTTTAATCTGGATAATATTCTTTATCATACCGAACCTTATCGAATCTTTAGTATATTCAGGACCATAATAACTTACCGGAAAATAGGTATTAGTACTATCCTCTTCATCTATAAACTCTTTATAATGGTTTTGATATTCAAAAGAGTATAGCAGTCCGGCAAAAGGCCTGAATAACTTTACAGAATCAGCCTCTTCTTCACTCTCTGAATCGGGGAAGATATAGGTTCCAAATTTATATTCTCCGGTAGTAAAAATATATGTACTGCCCAAACCTGACCTGGAGGATACCAGGTTTACATTCAAAAGATCTGTATCACCTTCATCAAAGATAAGTTGATCCTCTGTGAGCCCCCCATTTTCGTCATTTTTTATTGAAGAAGTTATGAACCCCCCGTGGATATTGAGTTTATCTTTATTGTAATTGGAATATAGAGAAACGGAGTTATTGCTGCTTGCCTGATTTTTATATTGCCCCATTGATCTCGCCTGGTCAAAGCGAAAAGCAAAGTTCAGGTATGGATTAATATTTTGAGTATGCAATACATTGAAACGAGTTTCATTTTTCCTGGACCTGTTTTCACTCTGGGTAAAATCAAGGAGGGTGTAAGGTGTCCGCGTATTATAATATTTCAGGTTTTCAGGAGTAAGCAAGTATGCTTCTCTCGATCTGAGGAACAAAAAATCGACATTTGATTCTCTGTTAAAGAAGTCATTATTCTGATAAGGAGTACCATAGTTACCCACATAAGCAGCTGAAACGGCATTTTTAAATACCGGATTATAGATATGAATGTAATCCTGCAGCGTATCCAGTTTTGTCGAATCTTTAAAAGCTCCATAACCTTTAAGGTACCAAAGTTTAATGGCCGGATCTATCTTTCTCTCTTCTTTTAGCGATTTACCGGATATTTGCTCTGTCATTTTTCCGGGTTGCAGCTGTGCCTTTGCAGTATATTTAACAAATACCGTCAGGAGTAATAAAATTATTATCAGTTTATTATTGTGCATAAATAATAGCCAAAGCATTAACAAATCTAAAAAAGGAAAATAATAGCTGCTAAAAGTAAATAACTTTTATATTAATTAAGATCAATTTTCAAAAAAAAGGCCCATGCTCAGATGAACACGGGCCCGTATAATACCGGCAGCGGCCTACTCTCCCACAATATGCAGTACCATCGGCGCTGGCGGGCTTAACTTCTCTGTTCGGAATGGGAAGAGG
>JAAYJR010000100.1 GCA_012522835.1 Bacteroidales bacterium | reverse complement strand
GCACATGATTAAAAGTCAAACAGTTATAATAATATAATAAATATCTGTATCTTTATTTAAATGTTTTCATTAAATTAAAAATCATGATCCTATGAAACACCTTAATTTTAAACTTTTTATAATGGGAATACTGCTAACTCTCTCATTCAAAATTTATTCCCAGAATACTGTTTCAGGACAAGTTCCTGATAAACTTGTTATTGTTTGGACAAGTGGAGATCCCTATGTAGCTGAAAGAGTTGCTCTAATGTATACCCATGCTGCAAAAACGTCCAATTGGTTTGAGGAAGTATCTTTGGTAATCTGGGGTCCCTCAGCAAAGCTCATTTCTGAGAATAGTAAATTACAGGAACAGGTAAAGGCAATGCAAAAAGATGGAGTTATAGTTGAAGCATGTATTGCCTGTGCAAATGCTTATAATGTCACAGAAGACTTACGCAAACTTGGTTACGATGTGAAAGGCATGGGAAAACCATTAACAGATTATCTGAAGAGTGGAGCTAAGGTTTTAACATTTTGAACGGGGAAATCTCAATAGTTCAATTATGAATTCCTGAGACAACATCATAACTGGTATTATTTTTAGCTGAAGGTGGTACAATTTTATTACGGCAACGTGAACTATTTAAAAAATTGAGGTGCTTGTAATTGCCCATTAAGGAATAGCCCTCATCAAAAATTAACAGGGACAGTAATGCCAAGGAAAGGCATAGCTATAAAAGTATCCATTTCCGGGAAAAGAGGAATCCAAAGACTGTAATCCAGTCCAATATTCCGAAGAATTGAACGCCCACCTGCTGAAAGAAGAATACCTACTTCATCCATTGCTGTAATTACATAGTTTTCAGTGATAAAATAACCCCTGGAACCTGTCCGCACCATCCCGCTTAAATTGAAAACCGGAACATCTGCCCATTCATCCCCGTAAAAACCATATGCCATTCCGAAACTGAAGTTTTTATCTCTTGATCCCAGGGTAGCTGTCCCGTATAACAAACCGAAAATCTCGGTCTCTTCTCCGATCACTGTTGCCAGTAATGTTCCTGCACCAATATTGAATTTATCTTTGGATACCGGAATTGAAAATTTTGGAACGATCCATACCGGAGTAGCTGTTCCTCCAAAAAGGAAAAGAGGCACTAACCCGACACCACACGAAAAATTATCAGTAAATCCGTAAGAGAGTTGATTATAAAAAATCCAGATATTCTGATACCATCCTTCATTTTTTTTGAGGCCATACCCGTTAGGAGCCCAAAAATAACGGGAGGACTGAGGATTGGGGAGCCAATATTCACCTCCCTTTTTTTTGACATCCGATATTTCGGTCTTAGATTTAATGTCCTCCAGCTGAAATGACAATTCACCAAGTTTTTCTGTTTTTATTGTCAGGATATTTGCATCTTCTTTTATGATTGTGCCTACATAACTATTCCCATCTTTGGTTTCAATCCGGTAAATGCTTGTTGTATCAGGACTTTCCTGTCCATAACTGCTCAGACGGGTCATAATGAGAAGAATTAAAAAGAGAAAGCAAAAAAAAGTTTTCATACTGTGAGATTAATTTGATTATAAAATTTAACACTTAAGTATGATATTATTTATCTGTAACACCCTGCTCTTTTTACTTTATACCATTATAAATGGTTCTATTAAATGTATAACAATTATTTTGATTATTTGCATAATAATGACACAACTTTCCGGGAAAATTGCTATTTATATTCCGAATAAATCCTTTATTAAACTGTTATATGAGGCAGTAACTATTTTAAATTTCTTTTATTTGACCGATATTGGATTGATTTTTTCTTATACCATGTATTACACCCCTGCCCCGCATTCCGGTTAGGGTATGAAATCGTTTTATCATGAGTTCGGTATACAAAGAACAGGAAATGCCTGATTCATATAGGTTCACCTGCCTCTTTCAGTTTTATGGTGATTTTATTGCCTGCATCACCAGGTTCCTTACTCCCTCTGTCGGAGGAGTGTGAGAAATAATCAGGTTCACAATAGTATTTCCAGTTGCTTTTAACACTTTATCGTAAAAGTATTGTATTATTGTATGTTAGTGATTGAAAATTCATTCTCACTACTAATTAAAATACTAAAAAAATACCCAAATTTGAAGTTGTTAAAAGTTAATAATATTCATCTGAATTTTAATTATGGGACTCATTAATGTTTTAAAATATTATTTCCTGAACAGGAAAATTGTATTTGTAATAATCCTGGGATTATTCTTTGCAATGTGTACAAATAAAAAGGCTGCTATCATAACCGAACCTGAAACCGTATTGAAATTATTAACTTCAGAGAATAATCCGCGTAACAGCGAGGGGGATTTTATAAAACTTAAAAATGGAAAAATCCTTTTTGTTTACAGCCATTATACGGGGGATTCCCAGAGTGACCATGCTCCGGCTTTTCTTGCAGGGCGTTATTCCTCTGATGGGGGTAATACATGGACTGTGAAGGACGAAGTGATAATACCCAATGAAGGAAACATGAATATTATGTCAGTTTCATTGTTACGTTTGCAAAATAATGATATAGCCTTATTTTATCTGCGCAAAAATTCTATCTCAGATTGTACTCCTGTGATGCGGATTTCAAAGGATGAAGCCGAATCATGGAGTGAACCTGTTCAATGTATTACTGATAAAAAAGGTTATTTTGTTGTGAATAACGACAGGGTTATCCAGCTGAAAAACGGAAGGATAGTTATGCCGGTGTCGCTTCATAAAACAGAAGATTCTGAATATAGTAATTCTGGCAGACTTTGGTGCTACTACTCTGACAATAATGGTCTTACATGGCAGGTTAGTGAAGAAATATTAAAAGCTGACACCGTAATTACACAGGAACCCGGTATCATTGAATTAATGAATGGCGATATTATGATGCTGATACGGGCAAATGGTGGAATTCAATACCAGTCTTTTTCAAAAGACAAAGGAGAAACCTGGAGTTTTGCTGAGCCAGGTACAATTAATTCACCATTATCTCCTGCCTCTGTTGCAAGGATCCCTAAAACGAACGACTTAGTGTTAGTCTGGAATAATAACGGAGAAAAGGGGCCGGGATATTTTAAGGGGAAACGAAATCCTTTAACAATTGCTATTTCTAAAGATGAAGGTAAAACATGGCAGAATATCAAAAATATTGAGGATAATCCAGATGTGGCTTTTTGTTATACAGCAATTCATTGTACAGATGACCATATTTTACTTGGGTATGGTGTATGGATAAAATATGTGGATCAATATATTACCAAAATAGATTATAACTGGCTTTATCAATAGCTGATAAGTTCGTTGCAGAAATTTTCATCATAAAATGCACCTTTCCGGAGCCGGTGAAAATTATGGTCTCGTAAAGAATTAAAATAATTTACAATGAATGGAGAATTGATTTCAAATAAATTACGCAATGGAGAGCGTATTTATGGTACCCATTTGCTTACTGTTTGTAATCCGATATCAGCGAAAATCCAGAATGACATCAGTTATGATTTTGTCTTTATTTGCACAGAACATATTCCCATCGAAAGGAAAATATTAATTGCACCTTAATTATAAATTTATAATTTTGTATCCCTTAAAAATGAGGGAGAACAGACGCTTATGCCGCAAAAGTTACCGGTATGTTGTTTACAGATAACATCGCCGGGAAACAGTTTGAACTAAAAGAGATAATAAATTATAATTCGG
>JAAYJR010000016.1 GCA_012522835.1 Bacteroidales bacterium | reverse complement strand
CTTTATAAAAGAAGAGAGAAATAAAATTACCAAATCTGATGTTAAGCTTAAAAGCCTATCCAGCCTGGTTACCTATGTTGACAAAACAGCTGAATCTCAGATTGTGGAACAATTGAGAAATTTAATTCCTTCGGCAGGATTCATAACAGAAGAGGGTACTGCCACCCATTCTGATGAAAAATATAAGTGGATCGTTGATCCACTTGACGGAACTACCAACTATGTGCATGGAATTACTCCCCATTCGGTCAGCATTGCCCTCATGGACAACAAAGAGCTGGTGCTGGGAGTAGTTTATGAAATAGGCCGTGACGAGATGTTTTACGCCTGGAAGGAGAGCCCTTCGTTTTTAAACGGTACCCAAATCAGAACTGCCACTAACACACAACCCGGTGACACCCTTATCGGAACAGGGTTCCCTTACTATGACTTTAATATGATTGACAGATATATTGCATCTATGAAATATCTTATGGAACATACACGAGGTATCCGCCGGATGGGCTCCGCTGCTGTTGATTTGTCGTATGTGGCTGCCGGGAGGTTTGATGGTTTCTATGAACATGCACTTCATGCCTGGGATGTAGCTGCCGGTGCATTTATCCTGAAACAGGCAGGTGGTCTCATAACCGATTTTAACGGAGGTGATGACTGGCTGTTTGGGAAACAAATTATTGCAGCAAGTGGCAGCTTTTTCGATAAATTTTATCCTGTAATAAACAAATATTTAGGTGACAAAGACCTGCTGCATCGCTGAAAATATAAATATTAGTTGTATTTTTCACCTGCAATAACATTATAAGAATCCTTAAGATGGCTGACAAAGAGATACTCTTACTGAAACAACAAATAATCCAGCTTGAAGAAAAAAATTTTGATCTGGAAGCCTGGAAAAACAGCACACTGATCTTTCTGGAAAGAATTTTTGGAAAAGAAAGCCCTAAACTTAAAATGATAAGAGATCTGCATTACGATTATTCAAGCTGGAACCTGAGAGATGCTGCAGCATTTGGGAAAGGCAGGGATAAAGACCCCGTAAAAATGCAGGCAAAGGAGATTCTGGGAGCAATCATAACTGAGTTGGAGAACCTTGGAATACCAACAGAAAAAAAGGAAAAACTCAAAATTCAGGAGCTTTTGGAGGATGAACTCACCGGGAAAAAGATGAAAGAACTGGAAGCATTGATTAATTCGGAAGATCCTGAGAAAATAGAAAAAACAGCAAAGATCCTTGAAAGCATTGGTATTGAGAACCTGGCACTGACAATAGCCAAACTCCTAACGTCTTAAATTACCACAATGCCTGAAAACCCTAAAATCGCCATAGTAATTCTTAACTGGAACGGGAAAAAACTTTTCGACTCCTTTCTCCCTTCTGTTTTTGAAAATTCTCAAAAAGATAATACAAAAATTATTGTGGCTGATAACGGGTCTGACGATGATTCAGTGAATTATTTGAAAGAAAAATATCCACAGGCAGGTATTATTGAACTGAAAAAAAATTATGGGTTTGCAGGCGGATATAACCGTGCCCTGAAAAATATCACTGCAGATTATTTTATATTACTTAATTCGGATGTGGAGGTCTCCCCAAACTGGATGGAGGAACCCCTCAGACAAATGGAGGAGGATAAATCCATAGCTGCTGTACAACCAAAAATACTTAATTACAAAAATCGTTCTGAATTTGAATATGCAGGGGCTGCAGGCGGGTTCATCGACAAATTCGGATACCCTTTTTGCCGGGGAAGGCTTCTTAACAGGATGGAAACAGACAAAGGCCAGTACAATAAAGAGACTGCTGTTTTCTGGGCAAGTGGCGCCTGTATGTTCATCAGAGCCTGCCTCTTTAATAAAGTTAATGGATTCGATGATGATTTCTGGGCACACATGGAGGAGATTGACCTTTGCTGGCGTCTTAAAAACCGGGGATACAAAATTATTTATCAGCCTGATAGTGTGATATACCACCTGGGAGGAGGCACTCTGTCATACAATAATCCTCAAAAGGTATATCTTAATTTCAGAAATAACCTTTTCATGCTTTTTAAAAACCTCCCTGATCAACAGTTTCACCGGATTCTCTGTTTGCGAATTATACTTGATTATGTGGCTGCAGTGAAATTTATTTTCGGATTGCACCTGGTAAGTTTTTATGCTGTCGTAAAAGCACATATCTCATTTCTAAAACACCTGAAAAAACTTATCACAAAAAGAAAGGAGCTTGTTGTCCTTGCTTCTGTAAATGATCATAAGGAGATTTACAAAAAAAGCATAATGTGGAAATTTTTTATCCTGAAAAAATACAGGTTTTCAGACCTGAACTTCAATCCTGAATAATTTTTTTTTGTATTTTAAAATATCCTTTTTAACTTTGTAGTGATTTTAATGCAATGGGGGTGCCTAAATATTTAGGGCTGAGATTATACCCACTGAACCTGATCCGGATAATGCCGGCGAAGGGAGGGCAAAAGGGATTCGTCCCACTCCATTGGTTAGTTTATTAACCAAATTTTCTAAAAATGAAACGTTTAAGTATTTTACTGCTTTTGCAGTTAATGGTTATTGTCGCATGGGGACAATATACCCTTGAAGGAGTTATAACCGGTAACGGAGAACCTTTGCCGGGAGCAAGTGTTGTAATAAAAAATACCTATTATGGTGTATCTTCCGGCACTGAAGGCAGATTTCAATTCAAAAATATCAAAAAGGGAGAATATATCCTGGCTGTTTCTTTTATAGGTTATGAGTCACAGGAGATTAAGGTTGCAGTACCTGCTCATGAAATTGTAACGGTAGAGCTTAAATCAGCCTCCATCATGACAGATGAAGTACTGGTATCTGCAACCCTTGCAGGGACTAAAACTCCCGTGGCCTATACAAACCTGAGTGGTGAGGAAATTGCGGGACGGAACATGGGACAGGATATTCCCTATCTTTTGCAGTTAACCCCATCTTTTGTTACAACGTCAGATGCAGGCACTGGCATCGGTTATACTAATTTCAGGGTACGCGGTACTGATATGAACCGGATAAATATTACCATGAACGGAATTCCTCTCAACGATGCGGAATCACACGGGACATGGTTCGTTGACCAGCCTGATCTTGCCTCATCACTGGAAAATGTCCAGATTCAAAGAGGTGTGGGAACCTCTTCTAATGGTGCGGCGGCCTTTGGCGCTACTATTAACCTCCGCACAAATACGCTTATAAGAGAGCCGGTAGCTGAATATAAAACTGCAACGGGCTCTTTTAACACATTTAAAAATACTATCTCAGCATCTACCGGTTTGCTGAATGACCACTGGGCCATCGATGCAAGATTATCTAAAATATCATCTGACGGATATGTGGACCGTGCCTTTTCTGACCTTAAATCATTCTACCTGTCAGGCGGCTATTACTCAGAAAACACAATTATTAAGGGCAACATTATATCAGGCATTGAAAAAACATACCAGTCGTGGCAGGGTGTCCCCTCTGTGAGGCTGAATAACGACATGGAGGGTATGCAACGGTATGAGGAACACGAACACTTTTCATCTGAGGAGACAAATCAGATGATCAATTCTGACAGCCGCACATATAATTACTACACATATGATAACCAAATTGACCTCTATCAGCAGGACCATTATCAGCTGCACATTTCTCACAAATTTAACAGTAGATTAAACCTCAATACATCATTACACTATACCAGAGGTAAAGGTTATTACGAAAATTATAAAAGTGATGAAGATTTGGAGGACTACCAGATATCTCCTTTAACGATCGGAAATGAACTTCAGGAGTCGTCTGACATAATATACCGCAAATGGCTTGATAACTATTTTTACGGACTCACCTTTTCATTGAACTACCAAAAGGGAAATGGCACCTTCGTTCTTGGTGGCGGATGGAATACATATGATGGTGACCATTATGGCAATGTGATCTGGACAGAATTCCCCGGTGAAGCAGATTTTAATCATGAATATTACCGGAATAACGGACTGAAGAAGGATCTTAACATCTTTGGAAAATATAATTACAACTTATCTGAGGTTATAAGCCTGTTTGCGGACCTTCAATATCGGCAAATAAACTACGAATTAGAAGGAATTGATGATGATCTTCGCAACATTACCCAGGCTCATAATTTCAATTTCTTCAATCCTAAGGCGGGTGTTTTCATCAAACCTGCAGTCAACCATGAATTCTATCTGTCATTCTCTACTGCAAACCGCGAACCTAACCGTACAGCGTATATAGATGCGAATCCTGCATATGAATCCCCGGTAAACGAAACACTACACGACTGGGAGGCAGGGTACAGGTATAGTTCATCTGCTTTTACAGGTGCAGTAAATGTATACTATATGTCCTATAACAACCAACTAATACTGACAGGTGAAATTAATGACACCGGAAATCCAATGATGGTGAACATTGATGATAGTTATCGTCAGGGGATAGAACTGCAAAGCAGATTAAAGATCACTCCTGAACTTGACTGGAAAAATAATATTACTCTGAGCCGGAATAAAATAAAAAATTTTACGGAATATGTGGATAACTGGGATACCGGGGAGCAGTCTGTTTTTGAACATGGCATTACAGACATAGCTTTTTCACCAGGCATGACTGCAAACAGTACAATTACATTCGAACCCTTAAATAAATTGTATCTCTCGCTGATATCGACTTATGTGGGCAAACAGTATATTGATAATAGTTCTGATAACGAACGAAGTTTAGATGCATACTTTGTCAATAACCTGAAGGCAGATTACTCTATATCTACAGGATTGTTCAGAGAGATAACCTTCCATTTAATGGTTAACAATCTTCTGAATGAAAGTTACGAAAGCAATGCATGGGTTTATTCTTATATATTAGGTGGCCAACGTTATAAAATAGACGGGTATTTCCCACAGGCAGGAAGGCATTTTATGGTTGGAGTTGACTTGAAATTCTAACTAAGCTTTTCCTTCAGGACAACCTGTCCTTCAATCTCAACCAGCAATTTCTCCCGGCAGATATCTGCAACCAGATAGACTGCAGGGAGATTGCCATAGTAAGATCTGAAAATTCGCCTGATCTTTCGAAAATCATTTCTGTTCTTAATGTAAATCCTTGCATGTCCGTATACTGGTGTGAGGCTGACATCTCCTATCTGTTCAAGTGCCTCATCACAGTATAATTTTTCAATATTTTGAATTGTCACTTCAGTCTGTTCTGCAGGATCACCTTCAGCAACAGTCCTTTCCCCCCTGATAGAGGCGGTTCCGGAAATAAATATCAGCTTTCTGTCAAACAATTCAAGGTAGCGTGCCCTTTCAAATTTCGGAGTTGACCTTCCTGAATAATGAGCTTCATGAAGTACTTTTTCACTATAGCGATGAGCAGCTGTCTGAAGGGGATTATTCAATGACAAAGTCTTATGAAAACCTGACTTAACAGCAATAAATTCAACTATCACTCCACCGTGATCCATACCTATACCCGTTGCCGAAGGAAATCCATTACTGGAGAAGTGCCCTGCATAAAACCGGGACCTCATATTGTTAAACACCTGATATCTCTGTCCGTCTTCCTCCTCACCAAGGATATTTTCAATGTAATTCCACTGTCTTACAATGGCATCCACAGGAAATGAAGCATTATTAAGCAATCTTCCAAATGCTGAAAAAGCTTTTCCGGCATTCTCCCTGCACCTGTTTGCTGAACAGCTCTGGACACTTCCGGCCAGTACCTCCACATCTCCCCTTCTGAAAATAACTGCCTCCCCTGCTTCATCTTCAATAACACTATACTGCCAGAGTGCAGCATCATAATAAAATGCCTCAACAATAATATTTCCGGTAAACGGTGCCTGGGCAATCAGACTGAAAACAACCGGCCAGGAAAAAGTGCCTGATACCACCTGGCTAATGTATCCCTTTAGCTGTTGATAATCACCTGCAGTATTTATGCGGGCAAAAAAATTAAGCCTGAATATTTTTTTCCCTTCATTAATATGCTCCAGTTGTTCAACACAATCACTTAACTCCTCACTTATTGAAGCATACCTTCTCCGGGGTTTTATATAGATATGGTCACCGTTTAAAAAATACATTTATACCTTTTTGAAAATCAAACATTGCCTTTCATATCTGCACCGGCGAGGACAGCAGGAGTGGAACCTACACCTAACCTGGAGGCACCCAGCCGGACCAATGTAACCGCATCGCTCCAGGTCCTGATCCCTCCGGATGCCTTTACTTTAATTTTTCCTGCAGCTGATTTTACCATAACTTCAATAACTTCGGGAGTTGCTTTCCCAGGGCCAAACCCCGTAGATGTTTTTACAAAATCGGCTCCAGCCTGTATTGACAATTCACAAGCCCTGGCCACCTGTTCAAGAGTCAGGAAACCTGTCTCCTGTATTACTTTTACCAAAACATTGTTTTTGTGGGCTGCTTTAACGACTGCCTTTATATCATTAACTACATATTCATAATCGCCACTTAAGAATTTTCCTATATTCATGACCATATCTATTTCATCTGTGCCATCGGATATAGCCTGACAGGCCTGGTATTCTTTCACGGCAGTTGAATCAGCGCCATGTGGAAAACTTAATACGCAGGATACTTTAACCCCACTGTCTCTCAACAATGTTTTTGCCAGCCGGATATCACAAGGCCTGACACACATACTGTATACCATGTTTTCTATACATATTTGCGAATGCTTGTAAATATCATCCC
This sequence comes from Bacteroidales bacterium, assembly GCA_012522835.1. Classification (GTDB taxonomy): domain Bacteria; phylum Bacteroidota; class Bacteroidia; order Bacteroidales; family Prolixibacteraceae; genus JAAYJR01. Next base: position 1,855 of record JAAYJR010000016.1, on the reverse strand, counting down.
CTGTGTATTCCGGTTTCAGTACAGCATGGTCGATCAGCCGTGCTATCTGTTCTTTGGTATAAATATTTTCCTTGTTATTCATCCATCTCTTTTAAAATTTGTTCAACCTGTTCATTCGTTTTCATCAGTTTGTCTTTACAAATCTTCAGAAGTGTTGATACTCTCTTGACCTTTTCAGCCAACTCGTCAACATCAAACTCTTCCTGTTCGATTTTATTAAGAATCTCTTCTATCTCAGTAACAGCCTCGTTATAGGTGATTTTCCGTATTGCCATTATACTCTTTTTTTATAATTATGCTATTTGACTTTCCATCTGAAAACAATGTTTCCAGCTCATCATCAATCTGAAGTTGCCTGACTGATTTTATAAGCTTCCCATTACTGTAAGAAATACTGTATCCCCTCTTCAGAATATTCTCAGGGTCTAATAACCGGATTGCCTTTTCATTCAAATTAATCCGCTCGTTCTGCTTTGTTATGTACTTTTTTGAATTATACTTTATCTGCCCTGTCAGATAATTCAAATAGTGATATTTGTTACTTTGGATCACATTAATGAGGCTTTGCAGATTACTTCCTTTTTTTGAAATAGTTTTTTCAGCTTCATGGGTCCTGGTTGAAATAATTGATTTCAGTTCATGCCTGATGCTGTTCAACCTCTTCTCCTGTTTATTAGAAAACTTATTGACACTATATTGTAAATTAATCCCCCATTTCGAAAGGTACTTTATCTTACTCCTGATAAAATCGCCTGTCAGTCTTTCAATCTGTTCGGCATAACTCTTCAACTTCAGTTGCTCAGACTCTTCTGCCGCGTTTGTTGCCTTAACCAGTTTCTCTTTCAGGTCTGTCATTATATCATAGAAGCGTTCTGCCCCGCTTATGAAGAATTCAGCCACGGCAGTAGGTGTTTTCAGTCGGGTATGAGCAACAAGGTCAATAATTGTATCATCCTTTTCATGTCCTATTCCTGTTATCACAGGCAAAGGAAACTGTGTAATATGCAGTGCCAGATCATAGTTATCAAAACAGGCCAAATCAGCAGTTGCCCCGCCTCCTCTTATTATTGCAACAGTATCAAACCTGGTCTCATATTTATAGATCTTTTCAAGTGATTTAATAATAGAAGGAACTGCTTCTGGCCCCTGCATATATGATTCAAACAGGTGTGTATAAAATTTAAACCCGCGGCTGTTATTTTCCAGCTGATCAATAAAATCCTGATAGCCGGCTGCTGTTCTTGATGAGATAACAGCAATATTCTGGGGAACCAATGGTAGCGCAAGTTCCTTATTCATATAAAAAACATTCTCTGCCTTTAGTCTTTCTATTATCTCTTTTCGCTGAATTGCTACATCACCAACAGTATATGCCGGTTCAATATCTTTTATAATCAGGCTCATACCATATACAGGATGGTATTCAACCGAAACCTGCACCAAAATTTTAATTCCCTGCGAGAATGCACGTCCTGTAGTGGTTTCAAAATAGGGCTTTAACATCCGGTAGGTATAAGACCAGATCACAGCCCTGGCTCTGGCAATGGTATTATCTCCCTCTCTATCCACAAGTTCCAAATAGCAATGTCCACTCCGGTTTTCATTTAAATCACTGATCTCAGCAATTACCCACACCACTCCTGGCATTGCTTCATCCAATATCTCTTTAATCCGTTGATTTAATTGAAAGAGGGTAAATTTCTGATCCATCCGGTTTTTAATTTTTTTTGATCTTTATCGTTTCAACCTGATTTTCCGAAACTATCTGCATAAGATAAAAACCTGGTTTAAGAATATTCAGGTTCTGCAGCATAATTTTAGTTGCATCATTTCTTATCTCCTGCCAGATCAACTT
>JAAYJR010000169.1 GCA_012522835.1 Bacteroidales bacterium | reverse complement strand
CCCATGTCATACATAAAAATATGGATACATTGTGTATGGAGCACAAAGAACAGAAGATTTTTCATTACAAAATCAATCAGGCCATTTTTATTGTCTCATATCCGCGATTATGCAAGAAAAAAATCAGTCACACTTGACTACATAAATGCACATCGCAATCATGTACATGCTCTGGTCAAATTAGATAAAGAGCAAAATATTGCTGAGATAATGAGATTAATTAAGGGAGAGAGTTCTGTTTGGATGAATAGATCAAAATTGATGAAAACCCGTTTTGAATGGCAGGATGATTATTTTGCAACATCCGTTAGTAATTCTCATGTTGACAGAGTGAGGAGATATATCAAAAATCAGGATGAGCATCACAGAAAATTAACCTGGGATGAGGAAGTTGATTTGTTTTTAAAGAGATATGGATTTGAGAGGATGAAGGGATAGATTTTCGGATATTGATAGTTGGTATTGTTATTATTCCAATCCGTCGGTTAAAACCGACGGCAATGGATAAGGCAGTGAGGTAACATCAGTGGTATATTGGGGCATCCGTCGGTTAAAACCAACGGCAATGGATAAGGCAGTGAGGTAACATCAGTGGTATATTGGGGCATCCGTCGGTTGAAACCGACGGCAATGGATAAGGCAGTGAGGTTACATCAGTGGTATATTGAAACATCCGTCGGTTGAAACCGACGGCAATGGATAAGGCAGTGAGGTTTTGTCAATGTAATAATTGAAATTTCATTGGCTGAAGCTGGTGGCAATGGATAAGGCACAGATTAAGGCAGCCTGAGAGTTCAGGACCTTATCCATTACCGTTCGCTTGAGCGAACGGATCAGAGGCCAATAAAATCTCACAAACCTTTCATCGAAGCAATATCCTTTAGTGTTCGCTTGAGCACCCTTTCTCTGAAGAGAACGGCAAAGGATAGAGCAGAGCAGTTACATCTGTGCTTATTTATTGCCGTTCGCTTGATCGAACGGAATAAAAAATTACAGTACTACCAGGCTTATCAGATATATTAATATCATAGAAGCCACTCCCTGGATTAAAGAGGCTGTCGTATGGGCTTTATATCCTGTTTTTACATCCATACCAGAGAATTGTGTAACCACCCAGAAATAGCTGTCGTTAGCATGTGAGACAGTCATTGCCCCGGCACCGATAGCCATTACTGCCAGTACCTTGCCATAAAGAGAATCCAGTCCGATGCCCGCCAGCAATGGAGCAATCAATGCCGAAGTAGCAACCAGCGCCACAGTTGACGATCCCTGAGCCGTTTTAAAGGCAGCAGCTATAATAAAGGGCAGGAATATGCCCAGGCTGTATCCGGCAAGCATATCCCCGATAGTAGTTCCTATCTGAGTCTCCTTCAGGATAGTGCCGAAAGCACCTCCTGCTCCCGTTATCAAAAGAATAGGGGCAGCTGCCGATATACCGTCGCCGATCCAGCCGGTAAGAGTTTCCCTGTTGAATTGCGGGAATAGCAGCAATGAAAGCAAAAAACCAATCAGTAAAGCATTTACCGGCTCGCCTGAAAAGCTAAAGGCAGTTGCCGCCCAACCTGTTCCAAAGGGATGGGAAGGATATGCTGCAACTGACCGTAGTGCAATCAGTATTATTGGCACTATAATCGGAAGCAGTGAAAGAACAGAAGAAGGTAACCTGATGTCCTGGGTAACAGCTGTAAATTCATCCGGATTATCTTCGGAAGTTCTGTATTTTTTACCAATGAAGCCAGCCCACAGCCATCCTGTTAGCATTGCAAAGAGCCCCACAAAGAGGCCGAACAGAATCACCAGTCCCAGTTGGTCATTCAGTCCCAGGTTCCCAGCAGCAGCAATAGGTCCCGGTGTTGGCGGAACAAAAGTGTGCGTTGCATAAAGTCCGGTAGCCAGTGCGATAGAAAGCGTCACAGATGGTTTGCCAGTTTTATGAACAAGCGACCTTTTAAGTGAAGATAGGATTACGAATGCAGAATCGCAGAATACAGGAATAGAAACTATATAACCTATAATTGACATTGCCAGTCCGGGAAACCTTTTACCCACCACCTTCAGCACTATCTCCGCCAACTTAACAGCAGCATTTGATTTTTCGAGAATTGTGCCGATAATTGTGCCCAGGACTATGACTATCCCGATATATGCCATAATGGAGCCAAATCCTTCTGCAATTACAGATGCAATTTTATTAACAGGAAGTCCAGCCAGTGCCCCGGCGATATATGAGGCCAGCAACAGCGATATAAAAGGGTGTAATTTCAGGCGGGTAGTTCCAAGGATTATAAATAATACCGAAACAGCCAAAACAGAGACAAGCCAGATTCCTTCATTCATAGTCTATAGATTTATCAGGATTTGTATTTATTTTTATATAAATATATTTATCAGGTGAACCAAAAAATTTAAATGTTCGTTAACCATAAAAAGCGAGAAGTCCAAAAATAATTATTTTGTTTGATCTTTAAAAAGAAATTAATTAACCGGCAACAGGGCAGTTATGAATCAGAAAAGATACGACTTTAAGATATACGGGGAAGAAAGTATTGACACCGAAACCCTTCAGCAGATGGAGAGAGCCATGAAACTTCCCATAACAGTCGGGGGAGCTCTGATGGCAGATGCCCATGTCGGTTACGGACTTCCTATCGGCGGAGTACTTGCAGCATATAATGCAGTTATACCTTACGGAGTCGGCATGGATATAGGCTGCAGGATGTGCCTGTCGGTTTATCCTTCCCCTCCTTCAAAAATAGAAAAAGAACGTGAGAAAATCAGGAAGATACTGCTTTCTGAAACCCGCTTCGGACATAGTGTTTTTCATGATTTAGAGAATCATGAACTATTGGAGCGAAAAGAGTTCAGTGATATTAAATTTTTGAAATCACTTCATGGGAAATTTGCCGAACAGCTTGGGACATCAGGCCATGGCAATCATTTTGTGGATGTGGGCTATGTAGTTATCAGCCGTTATTCAGACAAAATAAAATTAGACCCGGGAGAGTATTTTGCAGTTCTTAGTCATTCGGGATCAAGAAATTTTGGTGCAGAAGTTTGCAGGCATTACACAGGGATAGCACGCCAGAAGTTAAACCTGAAGGGAGCAGCTGCCCAATTAGCCTGGTTGGAGCTTGACTCAGAAGAGGGACAGGAGTATTGGGCTGCAATGTTACTGGCAGGTGATTATTCGCATGCTAACCACAGGATCATTCACCGGAGGCTATCAGATGCTTTTGGAGAGGAACCGCTGATAATAATTGAAAATCATCATAATTTTGCATGGAGAGAGGAACTGGGAACCGGAGAGATTCTGGTTATTCACAGGAAAGGCGCCACTCCGGCAGGGAAGGATGATACAGGGATCATTCCAGGTACGATGGCATCGCCCGCTTTTATAGTCATCGGCAAAGGCAATGAAGAGTCTTTTAATTCCGCATCTCACGGTGCAGGGAGGCTTATGTCGAGGAATCAGGCGAAGAAGAGTATTTCTGAAACAGAGATGAAGGAGTATCTCAGGAAGGTTGGAGTTGAGCTTATAGGAGGCGGCACAGAGGAATCGCCTTCAGCCTATAAAAATATCTTTGATGTCATGGAGTACCAGAAGGATTTGGTTGAGATAGCCGGGTATTTTTATCCCAAGATAGTGAGGATGGAGTAGAAGCTGTGAGATGGGGGTG
>JAAYJR010000390.1 GCA_012522835.1 Bacteroidales bacterium | reverse complement strand
CCTCTTCCCATTCCGAACAGAGAAGTTAAGCCCGCCAGCGCCGATGGTACTGCATATTGTGGGAGAGTAGGCCGCTGCCGGTATTATACGGGCCCGTGTTCATCTGAGCATGGGCCTTTTTTTTGAACAATATATTATGATGTATAAACGTTTTTTTCAAAAAATCCGCTGTATGATAACAGTTTTACATCAATTAAAAAACAATAACTGGTTTTTTATATCACTTGCAGGCTTTGTGGCTGTTATGCCTTTTTCTGAAGCTTTGGTTTCAATAATGAGCGGAGTTGTCCTGTTTACAGCACTTGCAGAAGATAACCTTAAAAATAAAATAAGAAGGGTTAAAGAAAGGCGTATCCTCCTGTTTATATCTTCTGTGTTTTTGATCTATTTGCTAAGCGGAATAATATTTGGAAATTTTAATAATGCTGTTTATGACCTTAAGAAAAACCTGTTTTTTCTGGTAATTCCTCTTGCTTTTATGGCCGGAAAAGAGATTACTACAAGGCAAAAACAACAGCTTTTTATTGTTTTTTCAATGGCTGTTATGGCCGCTTCTCTGTTTGCTGTGTACCAATGGATAATAACATTTTATGCAGGAGCAACTGATGTAAGGGGGATAAGCCTTATTTCCCATATCAGATTCAGTTTTCAGGTGATCTTGTCGTTCTGGTTTTGTGCTCTGATCATTATAAAAAATTATAATGTGATCAGTAAGACAACTTTGATTATGCTATTTGTGATAAGCCTATACTTTTTGGCATTTGTCCTTTTTCAGCAATCCCTGACAGGGTTGTATACTCTCACTGCCAGTATTTTGTTTTTTATATTCTATGCTATCATCAAAAGTCCGGAGAAGTATAAGCCTTTTTTGTTTGTTTCCGCACTATTATTGCTACTCATCCCGGTGTTATACATTTCATGGGCCGTTTCAAGGTTCTATGACATTGAAGAGGCAGATGTGAATTCAATCGAAAAAACTACTGCTCTTGGAAATGCATATAATCATTATTTTGATGATCCCCTTGTTGAAAATGGACGCTATGTATATTTATATGTATGTGAAGAGGAAATGCGGGAAGCATGGAATAAAAGATCTGAATGTAAATATGATTCAGCAGGACAGAATGGCTTTCCATTACATGCTACATTAATGAGATATCTGACATCCAAAGGATTGCGGAAAGATGCAGAGGGGGTGGAAGCATTGACTGATAAAGATGTTTGTAATATTGAAAACGGAATTTCAAATGTGATTTTCAAAGACAAAAAATTTTCCTTGTATCCCAGAATTTACCAGACGATATGGGAATACTATGTGTATTCAAAAACCGGATATGCAAATGAACAGTCATTGTCGCAACGGATAGAATTTGCCAAAGCTGCTTTTACTATTATTAATAAGAATTTTTGGTTCGGGGTGGGGACAGGTAACTGGAAGGATGAGTTTAACGAAGCATATCATGAGAATAGTTCTAAACTGGCTGAGAAGTATTACTCTTCAGCACATAACCAGTATCTGAATTATTTTGTAAAATTCGGGATCACTGGATTGGCAATGATTCTTTTTTTTATTGTTTATCCTGTAATACAAACAGGAAGATACAGAGAGATATATTTTTTAATTTTTCTGATTGCTATGTTTTTTGCAAATTTCTCTGATTCGAATCTCGAGTCACACATGGGAGGTTCCTTCTTTGTGTTTTTTTATTGCCTCTATATCAGCACCGATGGTGTTGATTATCTGAAACTAAGATGAACTATTTTCTTTCATTATTGTTTTATGAGTTAACAGTTTAAAATTAAAAATTACAATATGGAAAGAAGAAAGTTTATAACAATGCTTGGAACAGCCGCACTGACAGTTCCTGTTATGGGAACTATTGCATCGTGTGCACCGGTACCAGAGAAATTTGAAGGCCATAAATTTCCGGAACTGGGATACGATTTTAATGCCCTCGAACCCTATATAGATGCCCTGACAATGGAATTACATTATACGAAACACCATAAGGGCTATTTTAATAATTTCCTGACTGCGACTGACGGGACAGAATTGCTGGAAACTCCGATGGAGAAAATTTTTGAAAATATTAACCAATATCCTGCAGCTGTCCGTAATAACGGAGGTGGTTATTACAATCATGCTTTGTTCTGGGAAAATATGACTCCTTCCCGGCAGGAAATTCCTGCACTACTAAAGCAGTCAATCGAAAAAGATTTTAAATCTTTAGATACCTTTAAAGAACAATTCAGCACCAGCGCCAAAACACATTTCGGCAGTGGTTGGGCCTGGCTGGCTTTAGGCAGGGATGGGAAACTTTTTATTACCTCTACTGCTAATCAGGATAACCCTTTAATGAATATTTCAGGAGTCAATTATGGAGTTCCCCTCTTAGCTTTGGATGTTTGGGAACATGCGTATTATCTTAAATATCAGAACAAAAGGGCTGACTATGTCGACAATTTCTGGAATGTGATTAACTGGGAGACTGTAAATAACAGACTTACAAAAGCAAAAAATCTTTAAGTTATAAGGAGTAAAACGGCATTATTGTTTTGAAACACCATAACCGGTAACCCTTTTTAACGTCTGGAAAACGACAACCGGACAAAGGCAATAGGTGTACATTTAGTTGGTAATTTAACAACAGCTCACTACATTTGAATTTTTAAGATCAAACGGATGAGCAACACCATTGTTTTTATTGGCGCGGGAAATCTGGCCACACATCTGGCAACTGCACTTAAGAGTAAAGGATTTAATATTATCCAGATATATAGCAGGACTGAAAGGTCAGCTAAAGAATTAGCCCGGAAAGTGGATGCAAAGTATACGACTTTTCGCGGAGAAATAATTAAAAATGCTGATATCTATTTTGTTGCCCTCAAAGATGATGCCTTTGAAGATGTACTGCCTTTTGCTGAGTTTGGCGATGGACTGTTAGTTCATTGCTCAGGCAGCATGCCACTTTCCGCAATCGACAAATTCGCTGCCAATACTGGTGTTTTCTACCCGCTCCAAACTTTTTCCAAAGATCATGAGGTTGATTTTTTTAAAATTCCCTGTTTTGTCGAGGGGAATTCAAAGAGTACAGAAAAGGTATTAATCAAAATCGGCGAAACTATTTCAGGTAATGTATCTCTGCTCAATTCTGAAAAACGTCTTTCACTGCATATTGCTGCAGTTTTTGCCTGTAATTTTGTTAACTATTTTTATACTGCGGCCTCAGATGTTTTAAGATCTGAGAATTTGTCTTTTGAGGTACTCAGGCCTCTTATTCTGGAGACCGCCCTTAAGGTGCAAAGGCTGTATCCTGAACAGGCCCAGACCGGACCTGCAGTAAGGTTTGACAAAAATATAATTCGAATTCATACAGAATCTCTTAAGGATTTTCCTGAACTTCAGAAACTTTACAGCATTGTATCACGTCAGATCTTTTTGTATCACAACAAAAATGTGGATGATATTGTACTAAATGAATTTAAAAATGTCAAAGCATTCATTTTTGATGTTGACGGGGTATTATCGAAAGGGGCAACATATCTTGATAAAAATGGCGATCCTGTGCGGACTGCCTGTGTAAAGGACGGATTTGCCATAAAAAATGCCATTTCCATGGGGTATCCGGTGGCAGTTATTACCGGTGGTTGTCAGCAACGCGTTAAGCTGCGTTATCAAAGACTCGGGGTGACTTATTATTACGATGGTGTTGCCGACAAGATGGTTTGTTTATCTGATTTCATTGTAAAGAGCCGGATAGATGCCGGTAATATTTTATATATGGGCGATGATATTGTCGATTACAATATAATGGGTGAGGTGGGTATTCCTGCTGCGCCCTTTGATGCAGCACCTGAAATATTAAAGATATCTAAGTATATATCGCCTGTAAGGGGAGGCGAAGGATGTGTAAGAGACGTGATTGAGAAGACTTTGCATATTCAGGGAAAATGGCTTATTTCAGGATTGTTGTCCGTTAATTCAATATAAATGAACTGGTTACCCGATTATAATTACATTCTGGCATCTAAGTCACCGCGCAGGCAAATGCTGTTAAGGTCGCTCGGCATTAACTTTAAAGTGAAAATTAAAGAGGTTGACGAGTTTTATCCGCAGGGAATGCCTGGTACAGAAATTCCTGTTTACCTGGCAAAATTAAAAGCCCTCCCTTTTTCAGGTGAATTAACTGAAAATGATCTGCTGATTACCGCTGATACTGTTGTCTGGCTTGACAATAAAGTACTTGGAAAACCATCGGACAAGGAAGAAGCCGTTGAAATGCTGCAGTTGCTTAGCGGGAAAGAACATCAGGTAATATCAGGTGTATGCCTTACCTCCACCCGTAACCAAAAAACATTTTATTCAGTTTCCGGAGTAAATTTCAGGGAACTGGCCTTACAGGAGATTGAGTATTATATTGAAACTTGTAAACCTTTTGATAAAGCCGGGGCTTATGGAATCCAGGAATGGATCGGTTATATTGGCATCACGCATATTGAAGGCTCTTTTTATAATGTGATGGGTTTGCCAGTACAACAGCTATATTCGGAAATTTTAAATTTTGAGTTATAAAAAGTCAGATACATGAATGGTTCTCAGGTATGATTCAAATTTTTAAAATATTTCAATTAAATTTCGGGTAATTTTTAAAAAAAAGTCCTTTTTTTATTGTAATAATCCAGACAAGTAATTAAACAGATCAACTCAGCTATGAGATTTCTATTTTATATTTCATCTTTTTGGGCAGTAATGGTCGCCGTTACCCTTAATAGTTGTAACAATGCCGAAAGTCTGCCGAATATAATTTTTATTTTAGCAGATGATCTGGGGTATTCACAAACAGGCTGTTATGGCAGCAGTTATTATAAGACTCCGAATATTGATAAGCTGGCATCAGAAGGAATGCGGTTTACAAATGCTTATGCCGCCTGTCCCGTATGCTCTCCTACCCGGGCAAGCATAATGACGGGTAAATACCCTGCAAGGCTTCACCTGACAGATTTTATTCCCGGAAATAAAAATAGTGAATATCCTCTTCTTCAACCCGACTGGCAAAAATTTTTACCTCTGGAGGAACTTACAACTGCTGAATTGCTTAAAACTAAAGGCTATAGTACTGCAATTTTTGGAAAATGGCATTTAAGCTGTGAAAAAACTCCTCCTGAAAGTCTTCCTTATAATCCTGACAAACAGGGATTTGATGAATATTTTGTAACTTATAAGCCGGTATCTGCCAATATTGCCAAACCCCAACCCTGGCAAGATGCTGAAAATGATGCACATAATGTCGATACAATTACGAGCCTGTCGCTCAACTTTATTGAAAAGAACAGAAAAAAACCATTTTTTTTGATTGTATCACATAATACCATACATGATCCTCTGAAAGAAAGAGCTGCAGTGATAAAAAGGTATGAAGAAGATAAAGCATCTGAAAAAACGGAAAATAATCCGGTCATTGCAGCAATGATTGAAAGGCTGGATAATAGTTGCGGACAGATATTTCATAAAGTGAAAGAATCAGGCCTTGAGGAGAATACCATAATTATATTCTTTTCGGATAACGGGGGACGGCATATCCACGCTGCCCAGACCCCCCTGAGGGCCGGCAAGGGATTTCTTTATGAGGGAGGAATTCGTGAACCGTTAATTGTAAAATGGAAGAATAAGGTTACTCCACAAACGACTTGTAATTCACTTATAAGTTCAGTAGATTTTTTACCTACTTTTCTTGAAATTGCCGGTATTGAAAAAATTCCCGGCAATATTGACGGAGTTAGCTTTCTTCCTGCATTGAAGGACCCGTCTGTGGAAGTCCATCAAGAGCTTTTCTGGCATTATCCCCATTATCATAGTTCAGGAATGGCTCCTGCAGGGGCAGTCAGGAGTGGAAAATGGAAACTTATTGAGTGGTATGAAAAAAGCCTTACAGGCTGCGAAGATGTTGCATTTGAACTTTTCGACCTTGAAAATGACATTGGTGAAACAGTCAACCTTACTGATAGTTTAAGGTCAGTAAAAGATGATTTGTATAGTATGCTTAACAAATGGAGAGAAGAGGTAAACGCCCAAATGCCGGTGCTGCAAAAATGATTACACAATAAAATAAACAAATATCATTATGGAACTGAACCAAAAAACAATCAACACACCCCTTCCCGGGAGAGTGGCATCAGTAGACTTTTTCAGGGGACTGACTATGCTTCTGCTGGCCGGGGGCTCAACAGGGTTATTTGGTTATCTTCTTAAGGTGGATAACCAGTTTGTCAATTTTCTGGGAACCCAGCTGAGCCATCATGAATGGCACGGATTACATTTTTGGGATCTGATACAGCCGTTCTTTATGTTTATTGTCGGCGTTGCAATTCCTTTTGCTACTGCAAACAGAAGAAGAAGGGGACAAAGTGAAAAAACCATTTTTTTTCATGTATTAAAAAGATCTTTTCTTTTACTCTTCTTTGGCTGGTCATTGTCATTTATTTCTGCCGGCACTCTCGTTTTTCGTTTCCAAAATGTGCTCGCTCAGCTGTCTGTAACCTACCTGGTGGCCTTTCTTTTGATGAAGAAGAGTTTTAAGTTCCAGCTGATAATTACATTAATTATTCTTTTACTGATAGACCTTGCCTACAGATATTTTCCTGTTGAGGGTTTTAATAACCCATGGGTGAATTTTGAGAATCTCGGGGCCTGGTTTAATAATAAAATTGAAGGGGTAGATAAAGCAAGTGAGTGGGCTACTCTTAATTTTGTTTCAACAACGGCCCACACTGTATGGGGGGTCATCTGTGGTAAACTCCTGATGGAGGACAGGCCTGGCGGACAAAAGATAAGGTATTTGTTTATTGCAGGTATGTCAGCTTTAGTGATTGGCTATTCGCTCGACTGGCTGAATATAACCCCCATAATTAAAAAGATTGCAACTTCGTCGTTCGTCTTTGCCAGTGGTGGCTGGTCCATATTAATGCTCTGTTTCAGCTACTTACTCATTGATGTCAAAAAAAGGTTTTTAAAAGGATCCCGCTTTTTTATTATAATGGGTATGAATAGTATATTTATTTATCTCTTTTTCAGTATCGGAGGCTCGGGCTTGCTTAAAAAAATACTCAGTCCTTTCAGCCAGTTGCTTTTTTCATGGGGAGGCAAGCTGACTGTTGACATAATAACCAGCTTAGCTGTTTGGGCAGCCCTTTGGTATCTTTGTTACTGGCTGTATAAGAACAAGGTATTTATAAAAATTTAAATAGCGATGGAAATGATATCCCGCCGGAAGTTTTTAAGGCAAACTGCAGGTATTACTGCAGGACTTACTATACAGGGGAATTATCTGAGTGCGGCTGGTTCAGTGTTTGTCGGGAAAAATTATGAAGTGTTTATTCCGATACCGCTGCAGGTGGTGATTGATGATGTCGGCTGGTGGTCCGGGGAAGATGGACATGAAAAGCAGGAACCTTATCGTACAGGAATTAACAGAAAGCACGTACCGGCTGATTACCAGGCAATTGCTGATCTTGGGAAAGCATTGGGAATAAGGCCGCAGGCAGCAACCATTTTGTGTGAATGGGATAAAGAAAATATCCTCCGTGATGTTCCCTCCTCAACCTGGATGGGCAGGAACTGGGATAATTCCGGATGGGTCGGGCCCTGGATGGAAGAGGCTGCTGAAATAATACGCAGTAACCAAAAATACTATGAGCTTACACTTCATGGTGTGGGACATGAATTTTGGGAAGGTGAAAAATTTACCCGGGCAGAATGGCATGACCGTAACGGACATATGAGGCCCCGTGAAGAGGTTGAAAAGCATCTGGATTATTATGAAAAACTTTTGAGACAGCATAACCTTGGACTGTTCCCGAAATCATTTGTGCCGGCAGCTTTTCTTCATTCGTTTGGCCCTTCAGAGGGAAATGCCACAAGCCTGGCATTGATCCTTAAAAGGAGAGGTGTTGACTATATTAACACTCCCTTCGGATCAATATTTAATAAAGAGAGAGTTCAGTATGGGATATTTGGAATTGATGATGATGTAATGACAGTTGACAGGGGACGCGACGAGTTTTCGTGGATGACTTTCCCCGGCGATCCTTCTAAAGAGTTAACCGGGCCAACATGCGGAATGCACTGGCCTAATATGTTACATCCGGATCCGTTACGCAATTCCGAGGTTGTGAAAAAATGGATTGACTATCTCAGACCGTTTAATGATAAACAAAACATGATGCTGGCCCCCGATTCGGTTTATTTTCAACACCAGCTGGCACATCATACCCTGACTAAAATTAATTTAAAGGGTAATATTATCGAACTGGATTTTTCCGCAACTGATAATCTGCCGGCCAATATTGGAAGGAAGGAGTTTACGGTTAAGATAATAACATGCAAACCTGTTAAATTGAAACCGGCAGGCATCAAAATTTTATCACGGGAACTGAAGAAAGGGAAAGAGTTTATGTATGTTTTGAAGTTAATGCGCAAACCAGATAAATCAAAAGCTATAATTAATATTTTAACTTAGTAATATTCAAATGACATTTAATAGTAGAAATTTATTAAACCTATCTTTTGCAGGGATATTGGCATTTTCTGCCAATGCTGCTTCCGGGGAATCAAGAACCGGTCCTGCCGGCAGTAAACCAAATATTATCGTAATTCTTCCTGATGACCTTGGCTGGTCGGATATCGGATATAACGGCTCGGATATAAAAACTCCAAATATTGATCAACTGGCTAAATCAGGGGTTATTTTAAAGCAGCATTATGTTATGCCTACCTGTACACCGACAAGAGTCAGTCTCATGACAGGCCGTTATCCCAGCCGTTATGGAATTACGGGCCCTGACTATGGAGAAGTGATCGACATGGGTGATCCGACGATGGCATCAATTCTCAGGGATAATGGATATGAAACTTTTATTTCCGGAAAATGGCACCTGGGTTCACCTCCATATACACCTTTAAAGTATGGGTTCCGGTCATCTTATGGTTACTTTGACGGACAAATAGATCCCTATACCCATGAATACAAAACAGAAACAAAACTAACCGAAAGAAGGTCATGGCACAGAAATGATGAATATATTGATGAAGAAGGACATGTAACTGATCTGCTTACCAGTGAAGCTGTCAGGATTATTGAGAGTTCACGGACAAAACCGTTTTTTCTTTACCTTACTTATCATGTCCCTCACTATCCCCTGGATGAGCCCGCCGAATGGCTGTCAGTTTATGATGATGCCTGTATGATGCACCCTTCCAGGAAATTGTTTGCAGCAAGTGTATCCCATATGGATGCGGGTATCGGGAAGATAATCGAAGCTTTGGATCGTAAGGGGATACGTCAAAATACCCTTATAGTTTTTACAAGCGATAACGGCGGACAAAAAAACTGGCACAGTGAAACAGATTACAGGGGAAAATATGCAGACAAGCCCCACCTCATACTGGGAAATAACTTTCCTCTGCGGGGATGGAAAGGTGATCTATACGAGGGAGGGATCCGGGTTCCGGCCTTTGCCAGCTGGCCCGGACGGCTGGCTCCCGGATCTGTGGATGAACCAATTCATGTATCATGCTGGCTGCCAACTATATGTAATCTGACCGGTTCTGGTGGGGCACTTCAAAATGTAAAACAGGACGGGAGAGATATCTGGCCGCTGCTTACGGGAAGTAAGACAGCGCACAATGACTTTCCGATATATTGGAAAATTGCACAGTATTATGCTGTCCGTGAAGGTAAATGGAAACTTCTTCTGAACCGGAAGAGTGGTGTGGCTGAGTTGTATGACATAGAAGCTGATTTTCGTGAAACTAATGACTTAAGCAAGGATAATCCCCAAAAAACTGAGTATCTTTTAGGATTAATTGAGCAATTTAAGAAGGATGACAGAGAAAAATAGTTATCGCTTGTAATTATTTCTGTTCCGGCAGCTTTTTTGTCCCGATTAGTACCGGGATCAGGATTGAGGGGGTAAGCTCCATTTCAAACAATTGGTTGTTAAATTTAAACTAATTTATATGTATTTATTTATTAACTGGATTATTATAATATCTGTAACTCTCCTTTTCGGTTGTTCAGGTGAAAAACATGAGCAATTGAAGCGTCCAAATATTCTATTTGCCATCAGCGATGACCAGTCGTTTGCTCATACCAGCTTTTCAGGGTGTGAGTTTGT
>JAAYJR010000086.1 GCA_012522835.1 Bacteroidales bacterium | reverse complement strand
TCTGTAAAAATTGTTGAGCTGATTGAGTATATGGATTCAGTAAAATAAATTTACATTATATAATATAGTGTTTTGAAACTTAAAGCTGTCTTAAAAAGGACAGCTTTATTTTTTTACTTATTGAATACTTTGTTATAATAGTAATATTTTGTTATCAAAATGTAAATTGCTGTTTACAAATAGGTTAATAGGAATAGTAGGTAGTCATGTGTAAATTTATTTACAATCCTTAATTTTTTTTAACATTTTTTAATTTGGAGTAAAAATAAAATTTTTTTTACGCTCTTTTTAGGAAAATTATAATCGTAAAATTGTTATAAATCAGATTTTTAATACCTGTGCTGGTTAAAAGAAAACATATATCATGTCGATATCTTATAAATTTTTTCTATCGAAAGCAATTATTCATCCTTGCATTTTGAATAAAAAGGATTTTAACTTTGACTCAAATATTTCTTGAAGGATATGGTTTATACATTTAAAATCACCTCGCAGGAATCGAAAAATTTTCTATTAGAAGTTAAAATTGACGGGCAACTCTCGTTTTTTGACCTTCATTCTGTAATACAACTGCATTCCGGTTTTGAGCCATTTCAGGTGGCATCCTTTTTTCTGACCGATGAAAAAGGGTTCAAAACAAAAGAGATATCAATGATGGATGCAGGTTTTAATGGCGGAGCATATTTTTTAATGCAGAAAACAAAATTGGCTGATCTGATAAAAATAAAGGAACAGAGACTGTATTATACTTTTGATTTTTTAGATGACAGATCATTTTATATAGAACTAACTGGTATTGATATGGGAACAACACTGAAAGATCCGTTAGTCACCATCCATGAGGGTGACGCTCCCGTGCAGGTACTTACTGATGAAATGGGAAAAAATCCAAAAGAAAAACTTCAGGAAGAAGAGGTTTTTATGGATTTTGGCATTTTGGACGATTACAATGAACTGTTCGGAGAGATGGAAGATTTTTAAATTTCTAATCCTGCAAAAGACAGGTAAAAATTAATTACAGACCGTCCGGCTCATACCGGACGGTCTTTTTCTTTGTACATTGCCCGGGTTAAGTTTAATTTTTCTATTTTCATCTTATTAAAATTGTTTATGGTATAAGATGGAACTCGCACATGTTGTAATCATACTCTTTTGTCCCGATTAAAATCGGGATGCTCGTTTCATCTTAAATATTGCAAGTAACATGACTAAAACATTGATAATACTAACCGGCCCTACAGCCATTGGAAAAAGCCGGGCAGCAATAAAAATTGCACGCTGTCTGGATACAGAGATCATTTCTGCTGATTCACGCCAGATCTATCGCGAACTGAGTATCGGGACAGCAGTACCTTCAAAAGAGGAGTTGGCTGCAGTAAGGCATCACTTTATACAATCACACTCAATATTTCAAAACTATAATGCAAGCATTTTTGAAAAAGAGGTACTGGCACTGCTTGATCTGCTCTTTAAAAAATATGACACCGTCTTAATGGTTGGAGGTTCAATGCTATATATCGATGCAGTATGCAAAGGGATAGATACTATTCCCGATGCAGACCCTGCTGTCAGGGAGACCCTGAAATCACGCCTTGGTGCAGAAGGCCTCGGAAGCCTCAGAATGCAGCTAAAGCAACTGGATCCGCTTTATTACAGTGAAACAGACCTTAAAAATCCTGCCCGTATTATTCATGCCCTGGAAATTTGCCTGACATCCGGAAAACCCTACTCTTCATTCAGGTCAAACCTTTCAAAAAAAAGGCCTTTCAAAATATTAAAAACAGGAATTAACTGTGATAGAAAGGCACTTCACTATCTCATTAATAAACGGGTTGATGAAATGGTTAATGCAGGATTGGAAGATGAAGCAAGGGCTTTTTTTGAATATAAAAACCTTAATGCGCTGAACAGTGTCGGATACCGGGAATTTTTTCATTATTTCGAGCAAAAAATATCAAGGGAGAAAGCTATTGAACTGATAAAAAGAGATACAAGGAGGTATGCCCGTAAACAAATTACATGGTTTAGAAACGATCCGGAAATGCATTGGTTTCAACCGGGACAGGAAGATGACATTATAAAACTAATTAAAGAGAATATGGTATGAATAAAGAGGGGAAATTCATAATCCGTGTCTACGGAGTGATAATAAATTCAGAAAAAGAGGTATTGCTTACCGATGAGTACAGGTTTGGAATGCAAATGACCAAATTTCCGGGAGGAGGGCTCCATTACGGCGAAAGCACTGTTGACTGCCTAAAAAGAGAATTCTCGGAAGAGTGCAACGGACAAAAAATTGAAAATATCAGACATTATTATACTACTGATTTCTTTCAGGAAGCCGAGTTCTTTAAAAGGCACCAGTTAATATGTATCTATTATCTCGCTGAATTGAAAAATCCGGTCAGGTTAGAAGTTTCAAAAAGCCCTTTCAATTTTAAAAAAGTGGAAGAGGGAAGCCAGAGTTTCAGATGGGTTAAAATAAATGAGATAAATGAGGACGATATTTCTTTTCCAATTGATAAATTTGTGGTTGAGAAATTAAAAGCTGAATATTTTGAAAAAGGTTAAGATAATCGGTACTGCATTCCCCTACAGAGGGGGGCTTGCCTCTTATAATGAAAGGCTGGCTGAAGAATTAATCAGGGAAGGCTTCGATGTCTCGATCGAAACCTTTACACTACAGTACCCTTCCCTGCTCTTTCCCGGGAAGTCACAATATTCAGGTGAAAAACCTCCGGAAAAACTAAAAATTGTCAGGACGATCAATTCTTTGAATCCTTTAAACTGGATAAAAACCGGCAGAAGAATCAGGAAGGAAAAACCTGACCTGGTGTTAATAAATTACTGGTTACCCTTCATGTCTCCATGCTTTGGTACAATTGCACGTCTGATAAAAAAGAATAAACACTCAAAAATTATCTGTATTGCCCATAATATTATACCACACGAAAAAAGGCCTGGAGATAAAATGCTGACCGGTTATTTTCTTGGTTCTACAGATGCTGTGGTGGCCCAGTCGAAGAAAGTTTTTAACGATATTTTTCAATTTACAGATAAACTTCCAGTTAAACTTTGTCCGCATCCCCTTTTTGACAACTTTGGAGAACCAGTTGCCAGAGAGGAGGCACTGAGATTCCTTAATCTGGATAACAATTCCCGGTTCGTCCTCTTTTTTGGTTTCATAAGGGAATATAAAGGGCTTGACCTGCTTATAAAGGCATTTGCAGATGAAAGGCTGGCGAAGCTTGACGTGAAACTGCTGATTGCCGGGGAGTTTTACAAAGACAGTAAACCCTACCTGGAATTAATTGATAAATTAAAACTGAATAATAAAGTAATCCTGCATACCAGTTTTATTGAAAACAGCAATGTAAATAAATATTTCAGCTGTGCCGACATAGTTGCATTACCTTATAAAAATGCAACTCAAAGCGGGGTTACCCAGATTGGATATCATTTTAATAAACCTATGCTGGTAACCAATGTCGGAGGACTGCCGGAGATAATTTCCCATAATGTTGCAGGTTATGTAACAGAACCTGATGAAAAATCAATTGCGGATGCTCTACATGACTTTTTCATCAACGGTAAAAAGGAAATCTTTGAAGCAAATATGCCGAATGAAAAGAAAAAATTTCTCTGGTCGAACATGACAGCGGCAATATCAGAGGTATATAACCAAACTATTACATAAGACGACAAGCCCCCTTCGTAACAAATTCGCCGGAGGAGGTGCTGATGTTTCACCATATAAAACAGATTAAAAAGGTACAAGTGCAACATTTTACAAAAGCAGAAATAAGGCAGATAGATGACCTTTACCAAGAGTTCATGAAAGTGATAAAGGCCAAATTTGACCGGGAGCGTGTTGAGCGGATTGAAAAAGCTTTTAAATTTTCAAATGCTGCACACGACGGCATAAAACGAAAATCGGGAGAGCCTTTTATTTTGCATCCGCTTTCTGTAGCAATTATTGTGGCAAAAGACATGGGACTGGGTGCCACCACTATCTGTGCATCTATTTTGCATGATGTGGTTGAAGATACGGAATACTCTATAAGTGACATCAAAAATATGTTCGGTCCCAGAGTTGCAGTTATAGTAGACGGATTGACAAAACTGTCGGGCGATTTCGAATCGAAACAGGCGCTTAGCCTAAAAAAAATATTAATGACCCTTTCTGAAGATGTAAGGGTCATACTTATAAAAATTGCTGACCGCCTTCATAACATGAGGACTCTCGATTCAATGGAGCCTCAGAAAAAAATCAAAATTGCCGGAGAAACCCTGTATCTTTTTGTCCCCTTAGCCCACAGGCTTGGACTCTATGCCATTAAAAGCGAGCTGGAAGAACTGAGCTTTAAATACAAACACCCGGAAGAGTATAACAGAATCCTCCTGATGCTGCACAATCAGGAGGAAAAAAGAAATTACCTGGTGAATGAATTTATCAGGCCAATTAAGGAGAAACTTGAATCAGAAAATATTGAAAGTACGGTTACCCACAGGCTTAAATCAACCTACTCGATTTGGCAAAAAATGAAAACCAAAGGGGTTACTTTTAATGAAATATATGATATCCTTGCGGTAAGGATAATAATTAAGACGCGCCAGGGAATATCTGAAAAACGTCAGTGCTTCGATGTATTGTCACTTGTTACCGATATTTATAAACCTCATCCCGACAGGATCCGCGACTGGATCACTATGCCTAAGGCTAACGGATATGAATCCCTTCATGTCACAGTAATGGGACCTCAGGGTAAATGGGTGGAGGTCCAGATCCGGACTGAGCGGATGGACGAAGTTGCGGAGTATGGTTTTGCCGCCCATTACCGCTATAAAGATATCAGTACGTTCGAAAATGAACTGGACACATGGATTGCAAGGATCCGTGAACAATTGAGAAGTCAGGATTCAGATGCTTTCGAATTTCTGGATGATTTCAAGCTTAACCTGTATGCTACCGAGATAAATGTCTTTACACCTAACGGCGATATGATATCTATGCCACTCGGCTCAACAGTGGTGGACTTTGCATATGAAATACATACCGACCTGGGCAATAAATGTATCGGTGCAAAAATTAATCTCAAACTCGTACCCATCAGCCATGTACTTAATAATGGCGACCAGGTTGAAATCCTTACTTCAGAAAAGCAGGTCCCCCAGCTGGAATGGCTGGAATTTGCAACAACTGCCAAAGCCCGCACCAAAATTAAAAATGCGTTCAAACTTAAAAAGAAAGAACATATAGAAAAGGGAAAGGAGATTGTTGAAGAGGCTATGAAACAGGTTAAAGCCCCAATTACATCAAATAATCTCAAAAAATTGATAAGCCACTTCAACCTTAATAATAAAGAACAACTTTATTCCGAACTGGGAATGGGATTTCTGGAACTGGGTAACCTGAATGAGATTATCGGGAAAAAATCGCCCAACAAACTGGTCAAGTACTGGAATATAACTTTCAGCCGGAAGAAAAAAGCTGAGGACCAGAATGATCTGTCCGACCTTAAAAAAATTGATAAAGGGAAACCTTTTTTGCTCAAAGAGAACCAGGATAATGTCACATACTCACTGGCTAAATGCTGCAACCCTATACCGGGCGATGAAGTCATCGGATATATCGGGGCGGATGACCATGTGATAATCCACAAAACAGGTTGCAAAGAGGTTGAAAAGTTGTTGTCAAGTCATGGTAACCGTATTATAACGGCAGAATGGACAAGATTTAAAAAACAATCATATCTGACACGGCTTCGCCTTGAGGGGTTTGACCGTATAGGAATCGTCAATGAAGTAACTAATGTAATCTCAAAACAGAACAGCATAAATATGCGTTCGGTAAAATTCGATACTCATGAAGGAATTTTTGAAGGTGACCTTTTCTTGTATATACATGATGCAGAGCATCTCAATAACCTGATATCAAAACTTGAAAAAATAAGAGGTATCGAAAATGTCTCGAGAGATGAAAACCTTAACGATTAATTTAGAAACTATCTGAATTATTCAATTTTTTTTATATTTTTGAATTCTATTTAAAGTTGGTTTAAATATGAATAGCCAAAAAACCCGTGATACGGTAAGAAAAATATTCACAGAATACCTGGAGCAGAAGGGACATCGTAAGACTCCTGAGCGTTATGCAATTCTGGATGAAATATATTCAAGAGAGGGCCACTTTGACATTGAATCATTGTACATTTCAATGAAAAATAAAAAATACAGGGTCAGCCGGGCTACTCTTTATAATACTATTGACCTGCTTCTCGATTGCAAACTTGTTGTAAAACACCAGTTTGGCAAAAATATCGCTCAGTTTGAAAAAGCATTTGCCACTAACAGGCATGACCATCTGATTGATATAGATACAGGCAGGGTTTCAGAATTTTATGATCCCCGTATACGGGAAATAATCGAAGATGCCTGCCTGAAAAATAATTTTGTGCTCTCACACCACACTCTCTATATTTACGGAAAGTCAGTTAAAAACAGCTGACCTTCCTTAATAATTTATAAATATCCTCTCATTCAGGTGTGGTTTTTTATATTCCCTGAAAATTATTTGTAATTTTAATGGCTGATAAATAGTTGTTAAAACAAACTTTTACAGACTCATTTGTAAATTAAATTATGCTATATGAAGGTTGATGTATTACTGGGCCTGCAATGGGGCGACGAAGGCAAGGGGAAAATTGTGGATGTACTTACACCCCGTTATGATGTAATAGCCCGTTTCCAGGGAGGTCCTAATGCCGGACACACACTGGAATTCAATAATGTTAAACAGGTGCTCCATACAATTCCGTCAGGCATCTTCAGGGAAAATAAAATAAATATTATAGGTAACGGAGTGGTTATTGATCCAATTATCTTCAAAAAGGAGATAGATTCTATAAAAAAACTGGGGACAGACCTTACCGGTAATCTATATATCTCAAAAAAAGCCCATCTGATACTGCCAACCCACAGGATTATCGACATGGCATCAGAACAGGGTAAGGGAAAGACAAAAATAGGATCTACCCTTAAAGGTATCGGGCCGACATACAAAGATAAGATAGGACGTGAAGGTTTGAGGGTAGGTGACCTGACGAATAATTTTAAAGAAAAATACACAGAACGCATAGCTCGTCACAAACAACTGCTTGAACATTTTTTCAGGTTTGAATATAAGCAGGTGCTTGCTGATTGTGAAAAGGACTGGTTTGAAGGAGCAGAGGTGCTTAAATCATTCCGGTTTATTGACAGCGAACATTTTATCAATGATCTGCTTAACAACAATAAGCCTGTATTGGCTGAAGGCGCCCAGGGAACCCTGCTGGATATCGATTTCGGCTCCTACCCTTTTGTGACAAGTTCAAACACTATCTGTGCCGGAGCCTGTACAGGACTGGGACTGGCACCTCAAAGGATCGGTAAAGTGTTTGGAATTTTTAAAGCTTATTGCACCCGAGTAGGAATGGGACCGTTCCCGACTGAATTATTTGACGGGACAGGAGACAAAATACGTGATGCCGGGAAAGAATACGGCTCAACAACAGGCAGGCCAAGAAGATGTGGATGGCTCGACCTGGTTGCACTTAAATATGCTGTAATGCTTAACGGTGTTACAGAGTTGATAATGATGAAAGCTGATGTGCTGGATGAGTTCGAAACTATTAAAATATGTACAGGTTATGAAATAGATGGGGAGACGGTCGACTACTTTCCTTTTGAACTTAACGACAGTGTTAAGCCCGTTTACGTTGAACTGCCGGGCTGGAAAACAAACCTTACAGGAATAAAAAGTGCCGGCGAATTTCCTCCTGAACTTAACAGTTATATCACTTTTATTGAAGAACAGATGAATATTCCTGTTTCAATTGCTTCTGTAGGCCCGAACAGGGAGCAGACAATTTTTTTGAAAAAGGAGTGATCACAAAAAGAAAGAACATGAAATTTACAACCGGACACTGGGGTCTATATACCGATTTTTATGAATTGACCATGGCCCAGGGTTATTTCTGCAATGGTAATAAAGATGACCGGGCTGTATTTAACTATTTCTTCCGTACTAACCCGTTTGGGGGAGGATTTACAGTTTTTGCCGGATTACAGGATTTCCTGGATATGCTTGAAAATTTCACATTCGGCAAATCTGACATCAACTATTTGAGATCCTGCGGTTTCGATGATAGCTTTCTCAACTATCTTAAAGACTTCAGGTTTTCCGGAAATATCCAGAGTGTGAATGAAGGAGAAATTGTTTTTCCAAACGTTCCTGTGTTGCAGGTTGAAGGTAATATAATTGAGGCCCAGCTTATCGAAAGTTTTTTGCTGAACACCCTGAATTTTGAGTCTTTGATAGCAACAAAGGCATACCGGGTAAAGATTGCTGCAGGTGAAAAAGAGTTCACCGATTTCGGACTTCGAAGGGCACAGGGACTTGGAGCCCTTCAGGCAAGCAGGGCTTCATTCGTCGGGGGGGCCTCCTCTACTTCAAATGTTTTGGCAGGCAAAATTTACGGGATACCCGTTTCAGGCACACAGGCCCATTCATGGATTCAAAGTTTTGATGATGAAACGGAAGCATTCAGGTCTTATGCAAAAAACCATCCTGAAAATACTATTTTACTGGTTGATACTTATGATACACTAAAGTCGGGAGTCCCAAATGCCATAAAGGTGGCTAAAGAGATGGAAGAAAAAGGTTATAAGCTTAAAGCAGTCAGGTTAGATAGCGGAGACCTTGCCTACCTGAGTAAAAAAACCCGTAAAATGCTGGATGATGCAGGACTCAGCTATGTCAGGATCGTTGCTTCTAACCAACTGAACGAATATGTAATAAAAAGCCTCATCGTTGATCAGAATGCCCCGATCGATTTTTTCGGAGTGGGTACAGAAATGATTACCGGCAAAAATGATGCTGCACTCGACGGAGTCTATAAACTGACAGAGATCAACGGGCAGCCAAAGATGAAACTGTCTGATAATGTTGAAAAAGTTACACTCCCGGCAAAAAAACAGGTAATCAGATATTTTGATAAACACGGCAAATTTTACCGCGATGCAATTTTAATTGACAGTGAGGATCCTGACAGTATTGAAATAATTTACCATCCGCTATATCCTGAGCTGTTCACAAAAGTTAAAGGATTGCCAAAAGAGAACTTATTGAATCCGGTGGTTCTGGAGGGAACAACAGTTAAAAAGGCCGGAAACCTGAATGACATTCATAACTATTTACTTACCAGGGCTGCCCTTCTGGCCGGTGAACATAAACGATTTATAAGCCCGCACCTATATAAGGCAGGCATCTCCGAAAAATTGATGATTACCCGCAATGAAATGGCTAAAAGATATGAATAAGATGCAAACTGAATGAACTATGACCGAAATAATACGTCCGACCCTGGTAATAGATAAAGAACAATGCTTGAAAAATATCGAAAGAATGGCCACCAAGGCCAAAGAGCATAATTTAAAATTCAGGCCTCATTTCAAAACACACCAATCGGCTGTAATAGGTGACTGGTTCAGAATTTACAATGTAACTGCGATAACTGTATCATCTGTGATGATGGCTGAATATTTTGCCTCTCACGGCTGGGATGACATAACTATTGCCTTTCCTGTTAACATATTGGAAATCAATAATATTAACCGGCTGACTGCAAATATTAAATTGAATATCCTGGTTGAAAACAGAGAGGCTGCAAATGTACTGGCTGAAAAAATAAAAAATAACCTGGGTGTATTTATCAAAATTGACACAGGCAGTAACCGCACCGGTATCAGTTCGTCAAAAACCGGGACCATCGACAGCATCATAAAAATACTTAATAAAAATCCTAAAATCAGATTCAGGGGATTCCTGGCACATTCAGGGCATACTTATTCTGCGATATCGACTAATGAAATATTCAGCCGGCATTTCGACGCCCTTTTAAAATTGGCAACACTCAAAAACCGCTTTAAACAGGATTTCCCTGACATTGAAGTAAGTCTGGGGGACACGCCTTCCTGTACTATCTGCACTAACTTCAGCGGAGTTGACGAAATAAGGCCCGGTAATTTCATATTTTATGATATGATGCAATTCCAACTGGGTGTATGCGATCTCAATGAAATTGCTATACGCGTTTTATCACCTGTTGTTGCCAAACATCAGTCGCGGAATGAGATTGTAATATATGGTGGTGCGATACATCTGTCAAAGGAATTTCTGACCAACAGTGCAGGTAAACGTTATTACGGGAGAATTGTAAAAAATATAAATGGTAAAAAAACACTTCTAAGCGATCGGAACTATGTTGCTTCCCTGTCACAGGAGCATGGGATATTAAAGGTTTCCCAGAAAAATTTTCAGCAATTCAGTATTGGCGACCTTGTTGAAATAGTACCGGTGCATTCATGCCTCACCGCTAACCTTTTCAGGAAATATTACACAACAGATGGTATGGAAATTTCTATGATAAACACTTGAAACAAACAATTAACGAAAAAATTTATCCATTTCCCATACCGGAGAAAGGGATAAATCAACTTACACGGACTGGCCGGTCAGTTTCTATCAGGTATCAGGATTTTTCAGGGATATTTTCGAGTGTTGCTAATAAAAAATCCCAAAATTTAGCTACACTGGCAATATTCACCCTTTCATCGGGTGAATGAGGAAATCTGATAGTGGGGCCAAAAGAGATCATGTCCCAATCAGGATATTTGCCACCTAAAATACCACACTCTAGTCCGGCATGAATAGCTTTTACTTCAGGCACTTTACCAAATTTTTCAGCATACACTCTCTTCATAGTTTTAAGTATAGGCGAATTCATATCAGGTTTCCAGCCGGGGTAACCACTTGAGAAGGCAACTTCAGCGCCAGCCAGTTCGAACACTGCCCTTAAGCGGGTACCCAGTTCATTCCGCGCTGTATCGACAGAGCTGCGCATCATACAACCAATATGAATACTTTTTTTATCGGTGCCGGACCTTAAAAATGCCAGGTTAGTTGAAGTCTCCACAAGACCTTTCATGGTGTCACTCATACGGATAACCCCGTTAGGGCATGCCAATACGGATTTTATTAAATTTTCCTGTGTTAACCTGTCTGTTACCTCCCCGGGAAGCTCTGCCTCCTCAACAGAAATTTTAATATCCGGGTCGGTTTGAGAAAGTTCGTTTTTAACGATATTTTCAATTTGACCGGCAATTTTTTTAACCTCCCCTGCTTTCTCCTTATCAACAGCCAGCAGGCCAAATGCTTCCCTTGGTATAGCATTACGGAGGCTACCGCAATTTAGTGATCCGAGGCGGGCCCCCGTTTTTTCATAAACTGAATTCAGTACACGGAAAAACAACTTTATAGCATTGCCCCGTTGCCGGATAATATCAATTCCTGAATGGCCACCTTTCATACCGGTGACACTAAGATTCAATCCGGTATATCCGTCAGGCACTTTCTCAGGTGAATAACTGAAAGTAATATTCACATCCTCTCCACCTGCACAACCAACATAAAGCTCCCCCTCATCTTCCGAATCAGTATTTATTAAGATCTCACCTTTTAACAGTCCCGGTTGCAGTCCGTTAGCGCCATCCATACCTGTCTCTTCTGTCGCTGTCAGTAAAACCTCCAGAGGACCGTGCTTTATTTCATCCGAAGCAAGTATTGCAAGGGCAGCGGAGGCACCGATACCATTGTCTGCGCCCAGTGTGGTGCCATTTGCTGTTACCCATTCACCATCAATAAGAAGCTCAATAGGATCGGTTGTGAAATTGTGTAGTTTATCACTGTTTTTTTGAGGAACCATATCAAGGTGACCCTGCAATATTACCCCTTTTTTGTTCTCCATTCCCTTTACTGCAGGCTTCCTGATGATAATATTTCCGGCTTCATCCTTAATAGTTTCGAGGCCCAGGTTTTTGCCAAAATTTTCGGCCCAATCCTGAATTTTTTCTTCATGCCTTGACGGGCGGGGAATACGGGCCATTTGTCTGAAAATCTGCCAAAGTCCGGCAGGTTCAATATTTTGAATATCGTTCATATTAAAATTATTTAAACTTCCGATATAAAGCCAAATATACCATTTGACTGTTATTACAGGAAACAATTACTATTTAGTGTCATCTATAATCTCCAAAGGTTTTTGTCCGGATGGAAGTTCCAGTCCGTAATTCTGCCTTTTATCTGCCTTTTTCAATAAAAAGGCAAGGTAGATGGAAACAATTCCACAAACAACCAACATAAGAATAGGAATAGTATAATCGTACATCATCTCCCCTGCCCTGATAGCTTCCAGGTTTGACTTATTGGTAAGATCAAGCACAGCGCCAATACCCCAGAAAAAAAGTCCCAGTCCCCAGTTCTGCACAGTAAACATAGAAGCATAGGCCGTACCCAGCCTGTTCTCTGCAACAATTTTTGCCACAGAGGGCCACATAGCGGCAGGAACCAGGGAGAAAGCAATACCCAGGGATATAAGTCCCAGATAACCAAGAATAACACTGTTAAATAACGACAGACTGATATGAGCAAAGATCAGCAGAAATGATCCAAGTATCATCAGGGAGGCTGCTTTTCCCTTTTTATCAACATAATTTCCGAAGATTGGTGTAAACAGGATTGTTCCCAACGGGATCAGGCTCGCTGTTTTCGGTCCGTTTTTTAACCAAACTGCAAGTGTATCCTTAAGACTGTAAATTGCCGCCAGAAAAATTGCAATTATTACCAGGTAAGCTATTAACTTACCGGTAGCTGTCTTTCTTTTTGATGGGATCATCGAAAAGGCAAGCCCGAAGATAAACAGCCCTATATAGACCATTGTATTACCAAATGTTGCGCTTCCAAAAAGCATTATATTTCCCTCTCCCGGAGGCAGATTATAAGAGAACCCAAACTTATTCACCAGAAGGTCAGGTGCATACTGAATAAATGGGAAAACCCCAGCATAAAAAGCCACACAAAGCAGGGTAATATATAAAAATGAGGAATTGGTAATTAATTTTACCAGGTCTGACAATTTGAAATCTTCTGCCTCCTCAGGATCAATATTATTAGCTGAGTTCCTGACCTTTACCTGTCTGTCAAGCTTTATATCGAATGCAATAAAGATAATGAACATCAAAATTCCCAATCCTATTAAAGTAGCTGCAAAAGATATTGCAGGAGTTACAAAACCTTTACCAATATCGACCGACAGTGCCATTCCCAGTGCAGTTCCCAATCTGCCGAATCCAACATTTATAGCCATTGCCAGTGCAAGCTCGTAGCCTTTAAACCACTTGACAATAGTCCGGGTACATACAACACACACTACCTCCAGTCCTGACCCAAACATTATACGGCCTATTATCATCATGGTAAGCATAGTCGAATGGCTCTCCCCGAAAAATCCGGCAGAAGCTAAAGCCACGATTGTTCCTCCTAAAGCGGCAAGGCCACCAAACATAAGTCCGGCAATACGCACACCCCATTTATCAAGGATAATACCCCCAACTATGATCATACCGAACATATTGGCAATGGTTGTAAAGCCTATCAGTCTCCCAAACTCCTCACTGCTAAAACCTAACTGACTCTCCATCAACCCTTTCAAACCTGAAAAGAAGTCCTGAAACCAATAGGTACTGAACATCAGGCCGGAAATCAATATTAATACCAGCCATCTCAGTGCGGCCGAATCTTTTAAAGTTTTGTTTGTCCGTTTCATTCGATAATTATTTTAATTTTTAGAAACCGATTTTATTGCTCCTGTCCCGGGGTGTATTTCAATTGAATAATCACCAAATAAAAGCTCTTCAGGCACCGGAGCAACCGGCCCGAACTGAGGCAGTGTTATTCTTGCGGATAGGATCGTATTAATCTCGTGAACTATATTTACATCAGCCACAGCCGGCAGACGGTAAAAGACCCCGCTTTCACCTGCCAGGGGATTTTCTGACTTTGTTTGTCCCGAATATTTTGATATGAGGTCTTTTCCGGTTTCAACTTTTAACATAACCGGTTTCCCTGAAAGGTCAGATGGAGGAAGTACTCCTTTCTCTTCTGAGAATCTGAAAACCACTTCCCCTTTTTCGGACTGGGCAGTAGGGATAAAATCAAAACTGAAAACCTCTGTTGAGTGAGTCACCCTGCCGGTAAATAAGCTAAGGTAATCCTTTTCTATCCGTTCAAGTTCATCCAGGCTGATCCTGTATGCTGCACCGTCGGGATGCAATTCATCGAGTAGTCCTGCCGCCATGTGAAACCGGGTCAGCCGGCACTCCAGGATGCGTGCTGCAGCTTCGGCTGCTTTAGTTTCGGGCCCCACTCTTACAGGTCTGTAATTTGTTGTAGAATCTCCCGAAGTATACATTGGAGAATCATTGATATTTGAAAATGAAAATCCGTCATTCAACTCCGGTTGTTGAAGAAAAACATTTGCATTTACCCCCTTGTCTGCTGTTGATAAATTATTCGTATTTATCCCGGCAAGACACCCGTCGGGAGTCAGGCTGACAGAAAATGCACCCTCTCCAAATGCTTTATAGACATGATCCGGATCTGGTTCACTGAAAGTACTTAATTTGATATCATCGATAAACCATTTTACCGACACCCTCTCTTTTGCATCATTTACACCCAGTAACTGAGCGGCATATGATGAATAGGGGCCTGGCACAAAACTCTCTTTAACTGCTTTGACACTTACCCTGATGCCTGTTCGTGGCAAAGCATAAGCAATTCCCTCAACATAAGGATTAACAGCTTCACCTTCTCCCTTTTTTCTTCTCTGTCCGGCTGCCGGCATTACCAGCATCATTGTTAAAATAATAATTATTATTCTCATATCTTTATTTTTTATTTAAGACCTAAAAATAAGATTTTTATTGTGCAAATCAAGGAAAAGTTACTTCTTGTCAGAAAATAAACAATGGTTCTGCAAAATGCAACGAATCAAAAGAGCTACTATGTATTTGTAAATTTTAATACATCATTAATTGCCTCTCCAAGATAGTCGATAATATCGCTTGCGACAAGTGACATTTCAGATTTTGACCGGACTGCAATATCTCCAGCCAGTCCATGCAGATAAACCCCTGCAACAGCGGCGTCCTGTGGAGAAAACTTCTGAGCCAGAAGTCCGAGTATGATCCCCGTAAGAACATCCCCGCATCCTGCCGTTGCCATACCCGGATTTCCTGTTGAATTAAATAACAGTCTGCCTCTTGGGGTCGCAATTGATGTATAAGCTCCTTTTAGTACAACAAAAACATTATATTCCTGGGCAAACTGGCACTGTCTGGTAATCCGGGCAAATGAATCTGATGTCTCTCCTGCCAGCCTTGCAAATTCACCGGGATGGGGAGTTAATATTGAATTCACAGGCAGCTCACCGAGCCACTGTTTCTCTTCAGAAAGAATATTAAGACCGTCTGCATCTATTACCAGGGGGAACCCACTTTGAGAAATAAGTTGATAAAAAGCCCTTTTTGTAACGGGATCAGTTCCCAGTCCGGGTCCTGCCCCGATAACAGTAAAATGTTCCAGTCCCGGAAGTTCTGAGAATACAGTATCGTTTGGGTCAATACTTGTCATGGCTTCGGGCACAGAGGTCTGAATAATCTGATAACCTGAACGGGGTATATGAGTGGTAAGCAATCCGGCACCTGCACGCAGGCAAGCCTTTGATGATAATACTGCAGCTCCTGTCTTCCCATAACTTCCGGCGATCAGAAGAGCATGGCCAAAATTACCTTTGTGGGCAAATTTTGGTCTTTCCTTAATAATCCGGTGTACATCTTCCTTTTCAGTAAAAAAAATCTCTGACGGAGTTTCCTCAATACCCTGTGGATGCAAACCTATTGGAAGTACTTCCCATTTACCTGTATATTTTTCATTCTCAGCAAAAAGAAAACTAACCTTGGGGAAGTGAAAAGTAAGTGTATAGTCAGCCCTCAGAATACCATCCGGATCATTTGGCAAATTATCCTCCCCCATAAGGCCACTGGGAATATCTATTGACACAACTAAATTGGGAAGAGAATTGATCTTTCGCGTAATCTCTGCGGCAAGGCCTTCAAGAGGCCTGGAAAGGCCTGACCCGAACATTCCGTCAACTATGATATCTGATGGGGCTGTAACCGGAAAATCATTTTTGCTTTTCAGTCTGAACAACTTCACTACTCCCTGTTCTTCAAGCCTTCGCCAGTTTATAGCCGGCGAACCTTTCAGCTCTTTCCCGAAATCAAGCAGATAAACCGCACACTGAAAATCAAAATCAGCCATCTGTCGCGCAACAGCCAGTGCATCGCCTCCATTATTGCCCGGGCCTGCAAAAAAGATCATTTTCCTCTCCGTTGTAAATTGCCTGATCAGCCAGTTGGATACCTGCAAGGCAGCTCTCTCCATAAGATCAATGTCAGCAACCGGCTCATTCTGAATAGTAAACTTGTCGATTTCAGCTATCTGTCGTGTTGAAAAAAGTTTCATCTCATTAGAATTAAGTAAGAACGTTCAGAAAAACTTTATACAAATTAAACACAAAAATGATAAGATAATATTAGTAAAAACTATATTTTTAGCTCAATAATAAATTTTAAACAGATGAAGAAATTATTACTAATCATTACGGCAATATCTCTTTTCGGTTTCGCAACAATGGCACAAAAAACACCAACAGGCAATCCTTCCGACTTTAAAGTAAAGACCTGTCTGCACTCAGTCAGTTATGCAGGATTCTGGAGAGGGCAGGCCCGCCTTACGGTAGATGAGTTTCTTGTAAAAGCAAAGGAACTGGGTTATGAGGGAGTCATGCTTGTAGCCAAGCGGCCTCATGTATCTCCCCACGATTATGACCAGGCTGCCAGGGCAAG
>JAAYJR010000219.1 GCA_012522835.1 Bacteroidales bacterium | reverse complement strand
CCGTGCTGTATTAAGCAGTCCGGACATACCTATCACCTCATTTCGTGGTTTACCGGCAGACATGAATGCTGTGTATGTCATAACTTCTAAAGGATTAGACACAATAATTATCTTGGCATTTGGTGAATACTTTACAACCTTTTCTGTAACATTTTTAATAATACCGGCATTTACTGAGATCAGGTCATCGCGGTTCATGCCCGGTTTGCGTGTTACCCCGGATGTAATGACGACAACATCTGAATTTTTGGTTTTTTTATAATTATTGGTTGAACTGGTAAGCCTGGTATCAAAAAAATTGATTGGTGCTGTTTGCCACAAGTCTAAACTTTTTCCTTCGGGCATTCCTTCTTTAATATCCAACAGTACAACTTCCTGCACTATATTTTTCCCGGCAATTATTTGTGCACATGTCGTCCCGACATTACCGGCTCCTACCACTGTTACCTTCATTGTTTAAAATTTTTATCATTTTTTTATATGTATGGTTTTCCATTAATTTCCTTTTCCTTTTCAAACAGAACAACAAAAGCCAATAACAAGATAATTGAAGCAATTGTTGTAACACCCCATATAGTATTCCAGTTGTAACCTGTTGCAGTTTTATTCAGATCAATAAGTCTGGCACAGATGAAATTGCCGGTTAAAAGGCCTGCCCCGAATGTTACCAGAAAGATAAATCCCTGAGCCTGTGATTTTAGTTCTGCAGGAGATTTTTTATCGATATAAATCTGGCCGCCAACGTAGAAAAATCCAAATATCAGTCCGTGTACAAGTATTCCTATATAATAAATCCATGGTTGATCAATAACTCCGCCGGCATAAAATGCCAAATATCTTATAGTTAATGCAATCAAACCCATTATCATGGTCGCACGCAGTCCATATTTTTTGATCGCCAGGGGTACCAGCAAAATAAATCCCATTTCTGCGAGTACACCCCAGTTAATTGTGACTGTTATATATTTTGTGTCAATATAGAGCAGAAACTCAGAAAAGTACGAATAGTACATTGCAAAAGGGATCATCGACAGAAAAGACATAATTATAAACAGTGAGAAATTACGGTCCTTCATCAGCTTAACTGTTTCAAGTCCAAATACATCGGTTATCGTGAATTTGGCACCTTTCGCCAATGAGGGCGTATCAGGAAGGGTAAAATTACTTATTACAGCAACCAGGCTGACTGCCGAACCGCAATAAAAAGGCAGGTTAGTACCATCGAAATCCAGTTTCAGAAAATGAGTAAAAATAACGCTGAAAATTCCTGACGCCACCCATCCTATTGAACCGAAAACTCTTATTTTGGGGAAATCTTCAGAAGGGAGATGAGCCATGGCAATTGAACTGGTGAGGCTCCACGAAGGCATGTACGCAAGCATAGCGAAGAGCAGGCATATAAAAAGTATATCAGGATTGCTGGTGTTGCCAGCCCATAATAACATTACCGCATTAATAATATTTAGTCCGGTTAGCACTTTTTGTGCAGGCCAAAAACGATCTGCAAGCATTCCGATCATAGGTGATAACATACAACCAATTGCCATTGAGCTTAATATCAATGCTTTT
>JAAYJR010000014.1 GCA_012522835.1 Bacteroidales bacterium | reverse complement strand
ATCAGCTTCCAGTCACCTTTCCTCACTGCCCTTATACCAGGATTTGAAGGATGTGCAGCACCTGTCTTGGGATCAACCATGGAAATATTAAAAGCGCCATATAGTGCACTCCGGTTGGTTTCTGCTTCACCTTTCAGAATATTATAAAAACTAATACCGTCACACGTATTTGGAATATCAATTTCTGCAATGTCACATAAAGTGGGCAGCACATCCATCAAATATGTATTACCAATTACCCGGCTGGCAGCTTTTATACCGGGCGCTCTTACAATAAGAGGCACCCTCCAGCTATGTTCATACAGATTTTGTTTACCCATTAATCCGTGACTGCCAACAGCAATTCCATTATCTCCTGTAAAAAAGATATATGTATTCTCCAATTCCCCAATCTCATCCAGTTTTTTAAGAACACGTCCTATCTGAATATCAACATTCTCTATACAGGCATATTGTCTTCCCAGTTCATTTCTGACAGTTGCCTCATCACGATTGGCCATCACTCCCTGCACCCTGGTTTCATCACGTCCGTCGTCATTTCCATGCCTAAACGGATGTTCAGGCAAATAATTTACAGGAAGAGGAGGTGCTTTCGGATTCGGGATCTCCGGAGGTTCGTCAGATGCCCCGTATTTTTCATATAATTCCTCTTTGCCGTGTCTTGGATCATGTGGATGTGAAAATCCCAGGTACATTAAAAATGGTTGATCCGGCATTTGTGAGTTTCTCATCTCCAGAAACTCAATTGCCCTGTCCCCATGCCACTTGCTGCCTTTATCATCCTCAGCATAAACACACCATTTTTCGTAATTATAAGTAAACAGCTTATCTGCATTATCATAACTGGTTGATGATTTACAGGTCCTGAACGTCAGATATCCCGCACGGTTAAAGACTGCAGGCATGCTGTAATACTCAGGTGCATCAGGCGGAGTTAATGCATTAGCCTCCTCAGGTGAATTATAATCCGGAGATTTCGTTTGCGGTAATCCTACTGTTCTCCATAAACTGCGGCCGGTCATTATTTGGGTGCGTGACGGAACGCATACCGCACTCATCCATGATCCCATAATATATGTTGAAGTGAAAGTCATACCCTCTTCAGCGAGCCTGTCAATATTGGGGGTATGACAAATCTGGTTACCATAGGCTTTCAGAGAGTTGGGCGACTGGTCATCAGTAATTATGAATAAAATATTAGGCTTTTTTTGTACTTCCCGGGAAATATCGCACTGAGTAATAAAAATCAAAATTACTGCCGGAAGGATACATCTTTTGAGGTAGTTAAATTTCATAGTTTTATTATGGTTTAATAATTTTCTCCGGAATAAGATAATTTCATATCTATAGTTTCACAGGCAGAAACATCATCCTGAAATTAGTGAACCTTATTTCCCTACTCCCTTTTCCATCAACAGTTTAAGTTCATCCAGATGACTTTCGTAAACTCCACGTGGACCCGTCTTATGTTTTGTTGCCAGATGTGCTGCCATTCCAACTACTTCACCCATCATTCCGCCTGTTCTCATAACCCTGATAGTACCAAGAACAACATGTGTTACACTTATATCACGCCCTGCCATAAAAAGGTTTTCTATGTTTCTTGAATACAAACACCTGTATGGTACAGCATAAGGTTCAATTTTTGTCGTTTTTGCAACTGACAAAAATGGTTCTTCGGTAAATCCGTTAATCTCTTTGGGATAATGTAGATCAATCCCCCAGGTTGTTGTAAAACTTCCATCGCGATATTTAACTCCATTTAAAACATCCTGTTCTTTTAGAATTAAATCACCCAGGATACGCCTTGATTCCCTTTTTCCTCCAATATGTGCCACCCACGATAATTTATGATTCCTATACCTCTCTCTTTCTTTGCTCTTGTTTTTAAGAAAATCCCAGTTGCCAAAAACAGCGCGCAGCGCATGATCCCTGATATACTCTGCATCATTAACCTGATCCATGAAAAATCCGGTTTCCCAGTTCCAGTCACCCCGGGTGAGATGCTGACAAGTCTCTTCTGAAAACTCAATAGCCCACGGACATTCAGGAAATGCCTGAGGCTTTTCATATTCATCGGTATACCATTGAACGGAAGTACCCATCACAAGGTTATCCGGTTTTTCCGGAGCATGGGTTTCGCCGGTCTCGCTTCTGCTTTCACGTCCTTCCCTGTAATCAGCTCCTGCCAGGAAACCGACATTCCCGTCACCTGTGCAATCGGCAAAAAGATCCCCTTTAAAAAGTAATTCTTCACCTGTGATTATACTTTTCCCGGTAACCGACACTATCTTATTTCCAACCCTGGT
>JAAYJR010000474.1 GCA_012522835.1 Bacteroidales bacterium | reverse complement strand
GCAGATCTGCCGGTAATGCGCCAGGATGGCATCGTGCCCGCGGATGTTCTCGCGGGCCATCAGGGACGGGTTGGTGGTCACCCCGTCCAGGATCCCCAGGTCCCGCGCCTCCCGGATCTGGGAAAGGTTGGCTGTGTCGATGAAGAATTTCATGATTTTTTTTTCAACGTAATGGGTTCTTGGGGGATAAGTACCATTGAATGAACTCAGAAATGCCTTTTTCTAATGATGTGGATGGTTTATATCCAAAATCACGTTCCAGTTTTAAAGTATCTGCGTAGGTTTGGTAAACGTCTCCGGGTTGCATTGGAAGAAACACTTTTTTTGCTTTTTTCCCAATAACTTTTTCCAAAGTCTCAATGAATTCCATAAGGGTTACCGGATGAGAACAACCAATATTGTATATACGGTTTTCTGGATCCTCGGGATGATTGTCAATAACTTTTGTCAATCCCTCTACAATATCATCTATATAGGTGAAATCACGGCTAAGATTACCGTTATTGAAAACTTTTATGGGTTCTTCACAGGAAATTGCCTTGGCAAATAGGAATGGGGCCATATCTGGACGACCCCAGGGGCCGTAAACTGTAAAAAAACGCAATCCTGTAGTCGAAATACCATAAAGCCTGGCATAGACATTAGCCATCAATTCATTGGCTTTCTTTGTTGCCGCATAAAGTGATATCGGATTATCAACCCTGTCAGTTTCAGAATAAGGAACTTTTTCATTTGCACCATAGACACTGCTACTACTAGCGTAAATCAAGTGTTTAACTCCGTAATGTCGGCAACACTCAAGCAAATTGGCAAAACCCACCAAATTGCTATTTATATATGATTCAGGATTTTCAATTGAATATCTCACTCCTGCCTGAGCGGCCAAATGACAGACTTTGTCAAAATGTTCCTTCTCAAATAATCTTGATAAGGCTTCCTTATCTTCCAAATTGAGTTTAATAAATCGATATCCCGGATATGTAGCACTTCGTACTTCTTTATTGTATTCAATTATATTAGGGTCAACACCAGTTTCATATAAACGAGCATTCTTAAGGCGTTGATCGTAATAATCATTTATACTGTCAATCCCTACAATATCATTATTGGCTTCCAGTAACCTTTTAGCTGCGAAAAATCCAATAAAACCTGCTGTACCTGTAACCAGAATCTTCATAGTGAATAATTATTGACCTATACCAATATAATGAATTCCTTTTTGTTCCAATTCAGATCGGTTATATATGTTTCTCCCGTCTATAACCAGTTCATGACGCATTATGCTCTTGGATTTTACCCAGTCAGGGATTCTAAATTCCTTCCATTCTGTAACAAGCAACAATGCATCTGAATTCTCCAGTGCTTCATACATATCATTGCAATAAACCACACTATCTCCTATTATTCTGCGACATTCTGGCATGGCAATAGGATCATAAACTTTTATGGAGCATCCTTCATTTAGTAGATACCTTATAATAACAAGAGAAGGGGCTTCCCGCATATCATCGGTCTCGGGTTTAAAGGATAACCCCCATAACGCGATTTGTTTGCCTACAAGTGCTCCTTTATAATAATCTTTTAGTTTACGGTACAAGACAGATTTCTGGTGTTCATTTACTTCTTCAACAGCTTTGAGAACTTTCATCTCATATCCGTGGTGATCAGCAGTTTTAATAAGCGCTTTCACGTCCTTAGGGAAACAACTTCCTCCATAACCACAACCTGGATAAAGGAATTTATTTCCAATACGGGTATCAGACCCTATCCCCTTTCTAACCATGTTTACGTCTGCACCCAGTAATTCACAGAGATTGGCAATATCATTCATAAAAGAAATACGCGTTGCCAACATGGAATTCGCTGCATATTTGATCATTTCCGCAGAAGGCAGATCTGTAAAAAGCATTCTTTCACT
>JAAYJR010000108.1 GCA_012522835.1 Bacteroidales bacterium | reverse complement strand
CAACATCAGTTATGTGGGCATGGCAGACTCCAACGGAATCCCTTATGTGCTGCCAATGAACTTTGGTTATGAAGAGGGTGTTATATATTTACATTCAGCGCAAGAGGGCAGTTCAATTTCGATGCTTGAAGTAAATGCAAATATTTGTGTTACTTTTTGTACCGATACTAAGCTGGTATGGCAGAATGAGGAAGTGGCTTGTAGCTACAGAATGAAATGCGAAAGTGCTATTTGCCACGGTAAAGTAGTATTTGAAGAAGATTTTGACGAAAAAGTGAAAGCTTTAAATATAATAATGAGTCAATACTCTACTAGAGAATTCAGCTACTCAGATCCCTCAGTAAATAATGTGAAAATTTGGAAAGTGGCTATTGATAAATATTCTGCTAAAGTGTTTGGAGCACCTGGACAGAAGCCTTCTGTTTTCACATCAAAATAATTCATAGTAATCATTGCGTGTTTATTCAATTAGCACAACGTATGTATTTAAACTTCACAACGTGTTTACTTAATTATCACAGCGTGTTTATTCAACCATTACATCGTGTTTACTTAATCATCGCACTGAATTAATTCAAACATCACAGTGAACTCATTTAATCATCGCAGTGAATTTACTCAACCATCACAGCGCATTTATTTAATCATCGCAGTGAATTTATTCAACCATCACAGCGTGTTTATTCAATCATTATGAAGAAGATCAGTACTCTATTTATAGTATTAATATTTATATTTTCCGCAACTGCGGCAAATCCACAGGCTAAGGAAACAGCTAAACCTATCGATCTGACGAAAGAAACTTTCATAGAAAAGGTGTTTGATTATCAAACAAATCCTGAGGAGTGGAAGTATATTGGGGACAGGCCGGCGATTGTAGATTTTCATGCCGACTGGTGTGGTCCTTGCAGAATTACCTCTCCTATTTTGGCTGAGTTAGCAGCTGAATATGGAGGTGAGTTCTACATATATAAAATTAATGTGGACGAGGAGCCTGAACTGGCGCATATATTTGGAGCCAGAAGTATACCAATGTTTTTGTTTATTCCAATGGATGAAACTCCTCAAATGGGTGTTGGGGCATTGCCTAAGAAATCTTTTCGTGAGGTTATAGATACTTTTCTACTGAAAAAAGATCAGGCAAATAATTAATTAAAAGCCTGCAAAACACTGTTATATAAAATAATAGACTAACAAAATGATTACTAGTCTGCAAAACACTGTTATATAAAATAATAGACAAGCGAATGATTGCAAGTCTGGAAAGCACTGCTACATAAAATAATAGAGAAACGAATGATTACAAGCCTTCAAAATACAGCGATAAAAAATATTGTAAAGCTTTATAAGAGCAGTAAAGAAAGACGTGATCAGCAGCTTTTTGTAATTGAAGGTGCGCGTGAACTTTCTCTGGCACTGCAAAGCAATTATATTATTAGTTCTGTATATGTTTGCAGGGATATGTTTAGCAAGTCTAAATATTTGGATGTTCTTAATTCTTTGTCCGAGAACATAATTTTTG
>JAAYJR010000406.1 GCA_012522835.1 Bacteroidales bacterium | reverse complement strand
CGGAATCACCCTGCAGTTTTCAGGAACCATTGCCTGAAGGCGGTTATTCTCATTCATCGGAAAGGCTCTGCGGAGCATCATCTCTTCCACCCTCGCGAGAACCTCTCTGTTCAGGACAAGACGGGTATCGAACACCTCGCAAAGAGTTTGCTTGGTTATATCGTCGCTGGTCGGACCAAGACCACCGGTGGTTATCACCAGTTGCACATCCGGGTTTATCCCCCTGAATGTCTGCAGAATATCATCCCTGCGGTCGTGAATGGAAATTTTTCTTTCGATATCAAATCCGGCCTTGCTGAGCTCCGCTCCGATAAAAGCAGAGTTGGTATCCACTGTCTGGCCGATCAGAAGCTCATCCCCTATTGTTATTATCCAGGCTTTCATCTTGCTTATGTTAAATCCTCCGTTATTCTCAATTATTCTCCGTTATTAATCCGTTATTATCCGTAATGAATCAGTATTTCCCCGGATTAAAATGCAAAGAAACAAGATTTATGTTGAGTATCCGTTATATCTGAAGCGTGATTTTTGCAAAATATCCTTAAAAGACACAGCCGCTAATTATTTTTCAATAGCAGGGCTTCAGCGGAACTGCTTGCTATCCGTCAGCTGTTTTTCTTTTCCATATTCAGAAGACGTTTTTTGACAGCTATGCCGCCGCCATAGCCCGTAAGATCACCGTCACTGCCGACAATACGGTGACAGGGAATTATTATTGCAATTGCATTTGCCCCGTTTGCACCGGCAACGGCCCTGACGGATTCTTTTGCGTTTATGTTCTCAGCCAGTTCACTGTATGTTGCAGTCCTGCCGTAAGGAACCTGCATCAGGGCTTTCCATACCTCTTTCTGAAAATCAGTACCCACCATCAGTACCGGAATATCAAAAACAATTCTTTTGCCTTTAAGGTATTCATCAAGCTGTTTCCTGGTTTTCCGGAGCACCTCATCATCCTGTTCGGTGAATTTGGCTTCCAGACCCTTTTTTATTCTCCTGTCAATCGTGGATCTCATTCTCCGGTACCGGAAA
Source organism: Bacteroidales bacterium (assembly GCA_012522835.1). Lineage (GTDB taxonomy): Bacteria > Bacteroidota > Bacteroidia > Bacteroidales > Prolixibacteraceae > JAAYJR01. Next base: position 1,964 of record JAAYJR010000406.1, on the reverse strand, counting down.
TCCATAATACAAAGCTGCCTTTTGAAAGATCCGAGTATCATTTCACCAATACTTGTCTTGTAATACTGTATATTGATTCTGTTCATTCCTTTAATATCTTTCATTCCCATCGAATCTTTAATTTATGTCAAATTATTCATTCCCTTCAACTTGTTCATTCCCGGTAAACTGATGGAATATGCCGTCATCCTATATTACACGTGCATCCGCACCCGGAGTTTCTGCAGGCAATGTATTTAAAAATCATCATTCTTCCTTTAAATTTGGACAAAAGAGTTTAATCCGGATTTTACCGGCAATGCCGGCAAAACATATTATAATTGCAAGAAATAAAAGCGGAGATCATATTAACACAGGGAGGGAATAAAAACCACCAACGGAAAAAAACAAAAGTATAAGCGGAACTTCAGAAGACAAAAATTCATTAAATATTCCATTATTCATGAAAATGACTAAAAACCCGACAATAGCTGCCCTGCTAATACTGACAATCTTTGCCTTATTGTCATGTACAGGCGGCAGTACTGACAGGATTCATTCCGGAACTCCGGCAAAAATACCGGAAAGCAAAATGAAGGAAATCTATAATGAGGTAAGAACACCCTATAAATATGGTATTGTCCTGAAACATCCCGACACTACAAAGATGATAGATTCCCCGACCATTTACCGTGAAGGACCGGACTGGTACATGAGCTACATAGTATTTGACGGACAGGGTTATGAAACATGGCTGGCCAGAAGCGAGGACCTTCTGAAGTGGGAAACGGTGGGCAGGATTCTCTCGTTTACAGAGGATACATGGGATGCCAGTCAGAAAGCCGGTTATATGTCACTGGTGGATATAAGCTGGGGCGGACCTTACAAAGTTGGGAAATACAGAAACAAATACTGGATGTCCTATCTGGGCGGTTCACAGGAAGGCTATGAAGCTGGAAAACTCGGTGTTGGAATGGCCAGTTATTCATCCGTTACCGAAGCCGCGGAATGGAACTGCCTGCCGCACCCGGTATTATTGGCCGATGATGCGGACGCCATATGGTTTGAAAAAGGAACAATATTAAAAAGCACTGTGATCCGAGTCAGGAAAAAAATAAGCGGTTATCCTTTCGTAATGTATTACAATGCCAGGGGTGATACTGCCGGATATGAAAGCATAGGCATGGCAGTGTCAAAGGATATGGTCAGCTGGAAAAGAACCGGAACAGATCCACTGATAACCAGGCATGAGGGAATCTGCGGTGATGCCCAGATAGTTAAAATCAATAACGTTTATGTTATGTTCTATTTCGGGGCATTCTGGAAACCGGGCGCTTTTGAACGGTTTGCATGCTCCTATGATCTTGTAAACTGGACCGACTGGGAAGGTGAAGATCTTATATCCCCTTCAGAGGAATATGATAAGATATATGCTCATAAACCCTGGGTAATCAAGTGGAACGGAACAGTTTACCATTTTTACAACGCTGTCGGGAATGAAGGACGAGTTATTGCTCTTGCCACCTCACGGAAACTTGATTAATGATAATCAAACTGGATATCTGTCCCGGATGCGGAAAGTGCGAAAAATCGGAACGGCTTTAATGAGATATCAACTGCAATAGTAAAAACTGGTTTGTGTCAGAGCAGGTTAATTCTGAATCCTGAAAAGGTATTTTGCAATACGTTCAACTTCTTTTTCTGTAAAAACTGATTCGAAATAGCTTATGTAGCCTATTAATTCTTTTAATGATTTTACCCTGACATATTTGAAGTCCCCCCTGGGCTTTTCGTTTATCATTACTATAATGCTCTTAACAGGTACCCTTCTCTTTCCCCAGTGATGTTTCTTCAATTTAACCCAAATCCGTCATTAGATTAATTTTCTAATGACGGTCATTAGGAAAAGATGTTAATAAATAATGATTAATCAAGGTCTTATAATCTTTTAAAATTGTTTTATTTTGGAACTAATCATGTAAGAT
>JAAYJR010000362.1 GCA_012522835.1 Bacteroidales bacterium | reverse complement strand
GTTTAATGCTTTATCCTTGATTGGAATCCGCCGGCTAAAGCCGACGGCAATGGATAGGCACAGATAATGGCAGGCTGAGAGTTCAGAACCTTATCCATTGCCGTTCGCTTGAGCGAACGGAATTTTAAACAGCAATTCATTTTTAAATATTATGATTAATATAAAATTTAAACTAATGCGATATTTCGGAATTTTTTTAATAATACTGCTCCCGTTATTTTCTATTTCCCAGGTTCTGGAAGGAACTGTATATGGGCACTCTGAACATGGGCCGCAACCGCTGCCCGGAGTGAATATCTACTGGCAGAATACCAGCAGGGGAGTGGCCTCTTTTAATGACGGGACTTTTAAAATCAAAAAGGAACAAAAAGACCATATTCTTATACTAAGCTTTGTAGGATATGAACAAAAGGAGATCCATGTGCATGACATGACACCTGTGGAGGTTGTTCTGGAGCCGAACCTGGAGCTGGGTGAGGTAGAGGTTGTGCATAAGAACAGAGGCACCTACCTCTCAAAAATAGATGCTATACATACTGAACATATTCACGGTGCAGAGCTGCATAAAGCTGCCTGTTGTAACCTGGCTGAAAGTTTTGAGACTAACCCTTCTGTTGATGTCAGCTACAGTGATGCTGTAACCGGTGCAAAACAGATAAGGCTGTTGGGACTGGAGGGTACTTATTCACTGTTGCAGCTGGAGAATATGCCTAATCTCAGGGGACTGGCGACTAACTACGGACTGACTTATATTCCGGGACCGTGGATGGAGTCGATCCAGGTGTCGAAAGGGGCTGCGTCGGTACTGAATGGCTATGAGTCTATTTCGGGGCAGATCAATGCGGAGTATAAAAAGCCTGATTCACAGGAGAAGCTGTCCCTGAATACTTATGCAGGTACCAGTGGCAGGATGGAGTTTAACGGAAACGGAAATATCCGGGTCTTTAAGGATAAGCTTACCACAGGGGTTTTCTTTCATGCCTCTGACCTGTCGAAGCGTAATGATGTTAACGACGACGGATTTCTGGATGAACCACTGGCCAGACAGGTGCAGTTCATGAACCGCTGGAAATTTAATAACCATAAAGGTTTTATGGCCCAGGCGGGATTCTCTCTGCTGGATGAAAGCCGCCTTGGCGGTGAGACTGCTTTTGAGAAGGGGATGACACCGCTGGTGACTAATCCTTATGGAATAAATATTGAAACCAGCAGACTTGAGGGGTTTTTTAAGACAGGCTGGGTGTCCGAAAATGAGATGACGGCCCTGGCGTGGCTCTCTAACTTCTCACGTCATGAGACTAACTCTTTTTATGGTATCAACCATTATGATGCCGGAGAAACCCGTTTTTATGGCAGTGCGGTGCTGACAAGAAGTTTCGATGATCATGGCCATCATTCGGTGAATACCGGTTTTAGCTATATATACGACAGTTTTGATGAGACTCTTTACAATATTGATGATATACATACTGAAAAGGTGCCGGGGCTGTTTGCCGAGTATACTTTTAAACCTGGTCACAACATGGTGCTAATGGCTGGTGTAAGGAGTGATTTTCATAATCTCTTCGGAACTTTTATTACTCCCCGGATGCACTTCCGGTATAATCCGAATGAACACCTGACCTTCAGGGCCAGTGCCGGTAAAGGTTACCGCTCTGCGAATGTGTTGTCGGAAAATACATACCTCCTGGCTTCATCGAGGCCGCTGCAATGGGATGATGATGTGTTTTTTGAAGAGGCATGGAACTATGGACTGGCTGTTATTCAGAACTATCATCTCTGGAACCGTGAGCTGCAGATCAATGCGGAGTATTTTCGCACTGACTTTATATCACAGTTGGTGGTTGACCGCGAAACTTCAGCGGAGTATGTCATTTTATCACCGCTTGACGGGAAGTCGTTCGCTAACAGCATTCAGCTGGATGTACGCTATCAGCCTGTGGAGAGGCTGGATGTGCTGCTGGCTTACCGGCATAATGACGTGCAACAGACAATTGGAGGGGAGCTGCGCGAGAAGCCGCTGACAAGCAGGTATAAGGGATTGATAACTCTTAATTATACCACTAATGAGAAAAAGTGGATGTTCGACTATACTGTCCAGTTCAACGGGGGAGGAAGAATTCCCCGTTATCCGATGGAGAATATTGAGGCTGCACTCCTGCCTTCTGATTATTATGAGTTTGCACCTTTTACGGTTATGAATGCGCAGGTGACTAAGTATTTTAAGAACTGGAATATTTATGCCGGAGCTGAAAATTTGGCTGACTTCAGACAGAAAAGGCCGGTTGAGGGTGCTGATGATCCTTTCGGAGAGGGTTTTGATGCTACCAATGTATGGGGACCCGTTACTGGCAGAAGGGTGTACCTGGGATTGAGGTTTAATCTTGATTATAATCAGTAAGATCAAAAAAAAAAGGATGGGTCAACACCCATCCCTTTCATCTAACTAAACCAATAAAACTAATCAAACCTAAACCTATGAACTAAAACTATGCAACAAAGATAAGTACCTTTTTGTTCATTTTTTGTTAAGAGAATGTTAATAGGGATCTACTTAAACATTTCTTAACAGAATAAAGAAAAATTTCCTGATAGGGTTTAGTAAATATCTGAGCTGCTATTTATTGCTTAATCCCTTGAATCACTCTCCAGTTCTTGTCCGGATATTGATTCGCGCATAGAAGTGTCGGCCATTATGTTTTTATATTTCATATAATCCATAACACCGAGGTTGCCTTTTTTGAATGCTTCTGCTATTGCAAGCGGAACTTTTACTTCTGCCTCGATAACTTTTGCACGGGCTTCCTGGGCTTTTGCCTTCATCTCCTGCTCAAGTGCGATAGCCATTGCTCGTCTCTCTTCTGCCCTTGCCTGTGCGATGTTTTTATCTGCTTCTGCCTGGTCCATCTGCAGCACTGCACCAATATTTTTGCCTATATCTATATCGGCTATGTCGATCGATAAAATTTCAAAGGCTGTACCTGCATCAAGTCCCTTTTCGAGAACTACCCGGGATATGAAATCCGGATTTTCAAGAACGCTCTTATGGGAGTGTGACGAGCCTATTGATGAAACAATGCCTTCGCCTACACGTGCCAGCACAGTGTCTTCGCCGGCGCCGCCCACAAGCTGTTTAATATTTGCGCGTACTGTCACCCGGGCTTTTGCTATCAGCTGTATGCCGTCTTTGGAGACAGCGGTAACGGGCGGGGTGTTGATCACCTTTGGGTTTACTGACATCTGGACTGCTTCAAATACATCGCGCCCTGCCAGGTCAATTGCAGTGGCAACTTTGAACGACAGGTCGATGTTTGCCTTGGAAGCCGATACCAGGGCATGTACAACATTGGGAACATGACCGCCCGCCAGATAGTGGGCTTCCAGTTCATTGCGGTTAAGTGTCAGTCCGGCTTTTATACCTTCAATGAGCGCGCGGACGATAATGCCCGGGGGCACTTTACGAAACCTCATCAGAAAAAGTTGCAGCAGTGAAATCTTTACACCGGAAACAAGTGCTGAAAACCATAGTCCAATTGGAATGAAATAGAGGATGATAAAGAGCAGGACTATTACTCCTATCACTAATCCCCATGCACCGAATGTTTCAGTCATTTTTTTTATTTATTTATGGGTTCTACAATTATTTTATTTGATAATACCTTGATTACCCTGATTTCTGTATTGTGGTTGATATATGAGCCGGTTGACTGCGCTTCAACGACTTCGCCGTTTACTTTTACCTTTCCTGAAGGTGCCAGCCGTCCCAGGGTTAT